>DBFJSK010000157.1:0-14014 GCA_048403675.1 Tannerellaceae bacterium
TAGTATGCCTTTGTTCCTTGTTCTCTCTTTCTCTCTAAGAGGGAGAGAAGCCTGAAATCCATCTGAATAGCGCCCACTAAAAATAAAAGAAGATGAAAAATAGAAGCCAGTTATTTCAGAAATACGCCGCCATGCTGCTTTGTGCAAGTTGCCTGTTAGCTAGCGTAAGCTGCGAAGAACCGCTCGAACAGGGGGTGATAGGAACCGGAGAAAAAGTAAACGTTTCCTTTACCATCGGCTTTGCCTGCGAAATCGACGGAGCCGTTCCATCGAGCCAAACCGCTATGAGCGACCAAACCGCCCGAAGCTGCGAAACCGGCGGGGGCCTGAAAACCGCCCGAGGCGTAGAAGCTGCAGAAACACTGGTCAGGGCGGTAACAAGTACCGTGAGGACCGCAGCAAGTACCCAAAGTGAAGAGTCCTCCCGGGCTTATCGACCTTTCGATGTCCGGTTGAAACCGGCCGGACTGACGAAGGCCGCGACCCATCACCCTGATAAATTCTATAACCTGGATCTATACCAATACCGTGCCGACGGACGATGTATCGCTTCTTTTTCACTCGGCTCCGTCGATGCCGGGAGCCGGTTGAACGCCAGCTTGGATAGCAACGGGGGCGAAACCTGCCAGCTCCTTATTCTGGCCCGTGGAGCTACGGGAGCCGCCCCTTCCCTGGCCGGCAAATCCCTGGCCGAGGTACATAAAATAACGGCAGATGCCGCTACAATCAACGCGATCGATGCTGCAAGCGGCAACGGCATAAATAATATGCCTTATTTGCTTTACCTGCCGGAAGTGGTTGTCCGCAACGGGCTGTTGACTAGCCCCGAGGGAACCGACGTGCGCCTCCTATTGCAACGGCTGGCTGTAGGCTTGCAACTGGAATGGTCATTTAGCCGGGAGATGGAAGAAGCCGGCTACGTCTTAAAAGAGATTCGCCTGATGCAGGTGCCGAAAGATTACCGGATACTTCCCGAAAGAGAAACCCAGGCGCCCTACGGCGAAATGTATCCGCCGAGCGTAAGCGAATTTGTAGACGGTTTCCGGCTGAAAGGAGATGCGCTGACAGGGGCCGCCGGGCGGCAAATCTTATGGTTGCCCGCGAATGCGCGGGGCGTGCGGACGGATATAAATTATCCGATCTACCGGAATAAAGACTATGCCCATTCGGCAGCCACTTACGTGGAAATTGTGATCGACCATCCGGTGCGGAAAGAACGGCTTTTCTACCGGGCTTATCCCGGAGGCAACGAAACTTCCGATTTCAACCTGCGGGAGAACACAAACTATCAGTATACCATCCGGATTAACCAGGCCGATTATACCGGCGATCCGCGTATCCAACTGTTGGATCAGACGCCGGTAATCAGCACCAACCTGGTGGCTACTTCCAATTGCCAGCTGATGCGTCCCGGTACGAATAGCTGTTTCAATCCGTACAAACACGAGGCGGGAGCCGGTGGATGGAATACCTACCTGGCGAGCGGCGGTACACTTTCGAACGACAAAAAGATAGCCGAAGTAAAGATCTTCTGGCAAAACAAAGATGCCGGTACCTCGGGTAATCTGGTGATGGGATACGTGGTGGATGCGACGAATCATACCAACCTGGTGAATTTTGTAGACGATCCGGATGTCGAGAAGGTGCGCGTGCATGTAAAAGTGCCCGAAAGCAAAGGGGGAAACGCCGTGCTGGCCGCTTTCAACAGCGCAGGCACGATCGTATGGAGTTGGAACCTGTGGATTACCGACTATCTGCCGCTCACGCTTCCGCCGGGCCTTACCACCTTGGCAGAGCAGCAAGCAGCGCTATCGAACGCCCAGCAGGCTACCGAGGGCGGCACGGTACATATGTACGGCGGCCCGGCTTGGGAACCGACCGGCGCCTTTTTCGGGAAGGTGCTGATGGATCGGAATCTGGGAGCGCTCCGGAATACTTACTCCACCGCCAGTTCCCTCGACGCCGCACGCGCCTACGGCAATCTCTATCAATGGGGCCGCAAAGATCCCATACCGGGTTCGGCCGACGGTTCGAAAGAGGAAATCAATACGATATTCGACGGCGACGGCGTTTCCCTTTCCATCGAAAAAGTAAGTGCCGGCGGCTTGGATTACACGGTACAACATCCGAAAACCTTTTGTGTGGGCCTCTCTCTCGACAATAGCTCCTGGGGGCCGGATGCCAAAACAATTTACGATCCCTGTCCGAAAGGTTGGAGAGTGCCCGATTTTACCGAGAGCGATTCGAAGAATATATTCAAATCCATCACGGCCTTACGCTTTTTAATCGCAAATAGATGGTTCGATGCGCCGATAGCCACGGGAAACATAACCGAGGCTACGTTTGCTGCTTCCAACGGTTTTCTGTACAACGAAACCGTCTGGTTTCCCGCGTTTCGCCTGCGCGAAGTAACGAACGGAAATCTCCGCGACCCTTGGTTTAACGGGAAGTTCAACAGCAGCTACCTGCCCAGTTACGCCGTGTTCGGAGCCAGAGCGTCTGGCACGAAAGGATATTACATCGAGTTTAAGCCCTCCGATTTTAGAAATACGCCTTCCGCCGTAGTCAGCGATAAGCCCTATGGCTTTTCCGTACGTTGTGTGCAGGAATAAGTTACGGCCTGTCTTGAATGCACCGGAGCGGATTCGCGTCGCGGCTGGCCCATCCCGCAGAAATATTATGAGCGCCCAGGTTCCCATACGGATAGTAGGCTTCTACGATAGCCAGCGAATAACAACTTCCGCTATTTAAGCTTTCCCGGCACCACAGATTGCCCATGCCGCCGATATAGTTGAATTGGTCGGAAAATTCCTGATAGCCGGTCATCCGGATAAAGGTACTGCGCCCGGAGGCGGTGTTTTCGAAATAGAGAACGGCCCCCCCGTCGGCAACGACACTGTTTTTATTTTTCAAATTCATCTCTACCGCCGTAGGGGCGTTGGTTCCGCTGCCTGTATAAGTGGTGCTGGTGAAAAACGGAAAGAAATTTACCATACTGGCCACCCGCCAGCCTGCCGGGCAAGGATCGTGTACCGTTTTTTGATTGGAAGCGTCGTTCCACAACTGAGCCGTGAACTGGCTGCACCACGTGGCGCTTTTGGCATACGACACGGTAGGGTGCTGATAAACTGTCCGTAGGGTGGCCGTCGTGGCGGAAGCGCCCCGTACAAAATAGGTAATCCCGTCGGGTTGGTATAGATTCAACATGCCCGGCGTGGGTTTGTCGCTGTTGATGGTAATATTGGTGGCGGCTGTCTCCGAATAACTGCTGGGAAACGGATCTTTCCGGCCCCATTGGTAATGAAAACCGTTGGTTTTCGATTTTTCCAGGTTTCCGTCCGGTATATCGGTATAACCGGCTTTCGCCCCGAGGTTACGATCCATCATCGGATATTGGGTTTTCCCCCCGTAAGTATATTTCTGTATTCGTTTGGCAGGTTCGTCCACCGATCGGTCGGCCAAGGCGTCGGGCGCATAATCGGTTACCCACAAGTGCCAACTCCAGAGCACCTCGTTGTTTTCGTCGAAGGCCGCGATCGCACCGCTTCCGCCCAATGTATTCGGAGCCGTGCGGCAATAAATGCGAGCCTTCTCGAAATCATCCCCATCCGTCAATTCCACGATATTGGAATGGTCGGCGACGGAATTGACCGTGCCGAGCACCGGATCGCCGATGTCGCCGTTTTCTTTGGTCTGCCAAAGCACTTTTACCGAGGCGATCCGCGTGCCGGAACCGGCCCAGCTCTGCAACAAGGCGTTGTCGGCAGTCTGGCCGTTTATTTCGTATTTATAAGGGTTGAAGCAGAAAGCCCCACCCGAAGGTATCATGAAACAATTTCCGGTGGCCACGAAATTATTGTTGTTTTCCGAAGCCGGGATAGGCTGGATAATAGTCACCCGCTGGTCGTCGACCGGCAAGCCGGTATGGTTGAAATAGAGAGTATACGCATAATCCCCATTACTGTAGAGATTGAAATCGGTCGTTTCCGGGCCTCCCAGATACAGCCGGTAACTTAATTTATTTTTGGCAACCACGTTATCCTGCGCAATGAAATCGATATGCGAACTGCCTATCGGCGCATTTTTTTTAGTACGATGCAACAAAGAAGTCGCATAGGCATTGCTTCCCCGCACATTCGCTGGAATCCAGCAGGCATAGTGTCCGGCGGCTATTTCTGCCGCAGTTAGCTGCACGGTGGTATATTGATCCAACAGCGAAGGGTAATAACCGTCTTTATCCGGGGTCGGAAGGATCGTATAATTAAGAGGAATGCTTTGCAACAAAATCTGTCGGAGGGTATAGTCGGCTACGGTATAACTCCAATCGAGCGTCAGGCGAACAGCCAGCCGGCGCAGCAACAACCTAACATCCGCTCCGGCCAGGCTCTGGATACGACCGTTTTCCACCCGAAGGTGGTTTACCCGCAAACTATAAGGCATGCGGTTCATATCGGCCTGAACAAGCGGATCGAGTGCGGAAAGGGTGGTGGCCGGGATGCTTTTTTGTTGCGCGTCGGCCAGGCTACCGGTTCCCAGGCGCGTCGTGTTGCCATTGCCCCAGGCCACAAGAACGAGTTGGCAGTCGGTATGAGCGGCCAGGGTCACGCTCAATTCAGAGCCGAGCGTATAGTTGGTAACCTCGCTGGCGGCCATGCCGCCGATACGTTGACCCGATGCGTCGTATTGTTGGATTTCCAGGTTATATAGCTTGTCGGGTTTCAGAGAGGCCGGGGTTGTCTTTGTCCGCATATTCCTTTGCAGTTCGTAGCTGAACGAAGCCGCTTTGCCGGCTTGTCGGGTGGCCGTTTGTCGGGGCAGCGCAGCAGAATAAGGTTCTGTGTCGTCGGCCAGTCCGATAGTTAGTCGTACTTCCACCGGATCGTGTGCAGGCGTTTCGGGTGTCGGGATAGCGTCTTCGCAGGCGGTGTGCAGGCTAGCGAAAGCCAGGAGCAGGCAGACGCTTTGTTTTTTAAATCGGGTGTTTATCTTTTCCATTTCGTTCTTTTTTACGGTCGTGCCGGAGTCATGAGACGGCCTGTCGGTTCTCTTTTTCTTACGAAGAGAGAGAAATGGATAGATAAGATGTTGTTTTTCAAAAAAATAAGCGATTGTTTTTGCCGGAACTTCCCGCAGGCAGGGCATGTGGACGGCGGTTCAATTGTTTAAAAAGATAAAATTATTTGAAGATCGGTTGGGAGTTCCCGTGAAAAGTGATACTTTAGCCGCTGTTAAGCCTATAAAAACAGGTTTTCTGTCACTTTTCTTTTTCTTCGTAAGAAAGTGAAAGGAGGAACTCGTTTAACTCCTTAGGTTGTAAGGATTTGGAATTTCTCTTGCTGGATTTTTCATACAATGTTCCGCAAGCTCGCCTTTGCTTCTCTTTCCGGTTTTACCTGTTTTGCACTTCTATTTACTTTTTCAATCGCCCGGCGCTTTAGGGGGCCGTCCTTCGCCAGATTGGCCCTGCTGCATTTTCTCGTTTACGATAAAAAGCTCCGGAACAGTTCCGGTTTGTCGTTTACAATCAGCGCCTGGGGAAATTCAGTGATCTGAAGTAACTCGTAAATATGGTCGTACCGGGCGATATCGAACGAAATATGCGCGTCGCTGCCCAGAATAACCGGTACCTCGTAGCGTTTGCACAGCGCCAGAATATCGAGGTTGTTTTGGCGGGCGTTCTTCTTTTTCCGCACCGGATTGAGGGAACTGTTATTAATCTCCAACAACGTACGGTACGCTTTGGCTGCTTGGACAATCGGTTCGAAATGAAGCAGCGCCGTCCCGTCGCCCGGGTGACTGATGATGTTCACCTGCGGGTTGCGAATCGCCCCGATCATGGCTGCCGTATTTTGATCGACGCTTCCCGGCGTATAACAAAGCGAATGAATACCGGCAATTTTCACATCGAGCATCGGAAAATAAGCCTCTCCCAGATCGACATTGCCCTCGTAGTCGAGAATATTCAGCTCCGCCCCCAGCAAAAGTTCCACGCCGTACAACTGCCGGGGTACGACATGCAAGTTGCGGAAATAGATCGGTGCACAGGTACCGGGTACCCCTGGGGCATGCTCCGTAATGCCGAGGATTTGTAATTTTTTTTCGGCGGCAGCCTGGGCCATTTCCTGAAGCGTACTAAACGCGTGCCCGCTGGCTATCGTATGCGTGTGAATATCGAGTTTTATGTCCATTTGTTGCTAATATCTCTGTTTTTAAAGAAGCTGGCGGTTGGAGCCGGCAAAGGTTTGCGGGCAAAGAGGTCAAAAGAAAATTCATCCGGCCGTTTGGCTCTTCGGCTTTTGACCCCTTTCCTGCCGCAAAGATAAGCATTAAACCAATTCAATCAGACGATGCACGCCGATCTCGCGTAGGAAATAAGCATCATGCGATACCGTCACGATTGTCCCTTGAAAATTCCGGATTGCCTCGGTGATGATTTCCAGACTTTGCAGATCCAGGTTGTTGGTCGGTTCATCCAGCATCAGCAAGTCGGGCGTTTGATTGCGGATCATCACGCAACAAAACAGCAGCCGCATTTTTTCTCCTCCGCTCAAAGCGACGCAAGGCTTGTCCCAACTATCCGCCCGGAAAAGATACCGGTGCAATCGCATTTTGAGTTCGTCTTCCCGGAAATGCCGCTCGTTGAACGCCTGTACCTGTTCGTATACCGTCCGTCGGTCGTTTATCAACGAATAGGCTTGGTCTACATAGACATACGTCAGCGGAGCGCGTTCCATCGCGCCCGCCTCCGGCTGCAGTTCACCGGCGATAAGTTTGAGCAGCGTACTTTTACCCGAACCGTTATTTCCCCTGATCTCTATTCGTTCGCCGCTGAGAAGCTGGAAATCGAGCGGTTCTTTCCAAAGCAGCCTTCCGCCCGGATAACGGAAATTGAGCTGCCGTGCTTGTACGATCGGTTTCCCTTCCGGTTTGGCGGAAGCGCCGAAATCGATTTTTATCCGTTGCCGGTCGGCCAGACGTTCGCGCAAAATATTCATTTCGGCCGCCTTTTTTTCTATCTTTTCCGCATGCATACCGGCTAGTTTGGTCGTACTTTTTTCCGCTTTATCTTTCAACGTATTCCGAGCCATGCGCGAGATGCCTTTCCGGGCAGCTCCTTTTTCGCTGCGCACATTTTGTTTTTGTTTCCGTTCTGCTGCCTCCCGCGCCGTCTTCCGGGCCAGTCGCAAGGTTTTTTCCTTCTCCTGCACTGCCTCCGTGAGGGCTTTTTCCTCCGCTTCTTTGCAGTTTTTGTAAAACTCATAGTTTCCGCCGTAGGCGGCGATACCGCGCGGGGTCAGTTCATACAGGCTAGGGAGCCGGTTTAGCAAATTGCGGTCGTGGCTCACCACCAGCACGGTAGCCTGTACCGATGCCAGGAAGGCGTACACTTTCTCCCGGCTCGCCGCGTCGAGATGATTCGTCGGTTCGTCAAGTAAGATCACCCGCGGGGCATGGATTTGCAAACCGGCCAGAAAAACTTTTGTTTTCTCTCCTCCGCTCAGACAGCCCATTCGGGTGTCGAGAGATACATCGTTCAATCCCCAGGCGCTTAAAGCCGCCTCGCTGCGTTGTTCGATCAGCCAGTCGTCGGCCAGTCTATCGAACCATTCGGGGGTCGTATGACCGGTTTCGATCTGCCGGAGAGCTTCCAGTTTGCCGGCGATTCGTAAGGCGTCCGCCACGGTATACCGGTCGTATTGACCGAAATGTTGGGGTACATAATAGGGGGGAGCGCTGGCGACGATTTCGCCTTCCGCCGGTTTGATTTCTCCGGCCAGCAGGCGGAGTAAGGTCGATTTGCCGCAGCCGTTGTTTCCCACAAGCGCGGCTTTCTGTCCTTCGAACAGCACGAGGTCGATTTGCCGGAATAAGACTTCCTTGTCCGGATGACTATATGTAAGGTGATGGGCACTTATACTCATACACGAGGTTGGTTTTAAAATAAATAAAAAGGAGTACTACACGAAAAGGAAGATCGGAAGCATTCTTTTCAGGCAGAAAATGCTTCTTTTTTATCAGGCTCGCCGGAGAATCGGCTTTCGGATATCGCAACGGCTAGGCTTCGAGACGTCGGTTTCCTTTTTGCAGGAAATCGATACGTATCAAAAAAAATCGGAAACGGTATAAATGAATAGACTGTAAAATAGCTGAACCGTAGCGGTATGTTCTTTTCCTTTGCTGGAAAGAAACAAAACGCTTCACCCGGCGGTGATTGCTTAAAACCCGATAAATAAGTTTTTTAGTCGGCTATTTTCATTGGAGTATATAATAAATTCGGAGGGCAAAGTTAGAAATTATTTCCAAAAAAGTAAGGCGGATCCAGAAAAAATCCCCGCCCGGCAGTTTCACCCGGACGGGGAAAATAAAAGCTATCAGAAGATTTGTGTTTGTTTTAATATATAATTTTCCGCCAGGGGGCCGTTAATAGGCTCTTTGTCGGCATTTAGCATCCGAAGGCGTCCTTCTTCTACTTTATAATAATAGATTTCCCCGTCGTCGGCTTTGAGTGTTAGCAAACTGCCTTGTAGGGTATACGTGCCTTTTACATTGAAGACACCGTCTTTTTCGTCGATATAGTCCAAGTGGAGGGTGAAGGTGGTATCTTTTTGGAGCGTCAGCACCGTTTGTATACCCGGACAACTGGCTGCGGGAAGCGTTCCTTCGTAAACACCGAAATAATCCAGTGCATTTTCCGCCGTGTGCATATCCGGTACAACGGCCGTCTGCGTTACGGTATCGGTAACGGTTTGAACTTCGGTTTTGGCTTTGTGACCGCATGCGGCCAGGGCGGTAAGCAGGAAAGGCATGATTAAATACGTTTTCATTTGTGTGTACGATTTAGTTGCAAACAAAGATAAACGATCGGTGGGAATTTGCGGAAAGAAGCATTGCTAAATTGGGTGAACGATTCTTTTGTTATCCTAAAATCCTGAAAAAGGGGCTTTGCGCATCTGGATCAGGCGTTTTTTAGCGTCCGTAGGAGCGTGTGAAAGCCAACCGTAGCTTAAAAAAGGGACTGCCGGCGGCGAAGCCGAACAGTCCCTTCCTCGGAAAAGTAACGGGGATTATTTATTTCTTCATCGCTTCTTCGATAGCTACCGCTACAGCCACGCTGGCGCCTACCATGGGGTTGTTACCCATACCCAGGAAGCCCATCATTTCTACGTGAGCGGGAACGGAAGAAGAACCGGCGAACTGAGCGTCGGAGTGCATACGGCCCATCGTGTCGGTCATACCGTAAGAAGCGGGGCCGGCAGCCATATTGTCGGGGTGCAACGTACGGCCCGTACCGCCGCCCGAGGCTACGGAGAAGTATTTCTTACCGGCCAGCGTACGTTCTTTTTTATACGTACCGGCTACCGGATGCTGGAAGCGGGTGGGGTTAGTGGAGTTGCCCGTGATGGATACGTCCACGTCTTCTTTCCACATGACGGCAACGCCTTCGCGTACGTCGTCTACGCCGTAGCAACGTACTTTCGAACGCAGACCGTCGGAATATTTGTATTCTTTTACGATGTTCAGTTCGCCCGTAGCGTAATCGAACTGGGTCTGTACATAAGTAAAGCCGTTGATACGCGAAATAATCATAGCGGCGTCTTTACCCAGACCGTTCAGGATCACGCGAAGCGGAGAGGTACGTACTTTGTTGGCCATTTCGGCGATCTTGATCGCTCCTTCGGCAGCGGCAAACGATTCGTGGCCGGCCAGGAAAGCGAAACACTGTGTTTCTTCACGCAGCAGACGGGCAGCCAGGTTACCGTGGCCGATACCTACCTTGCGGTCGTCGGCTACCGAACCGGCAATACAGAAGGCCTGCAAACCGATACCGATCGCTTCCGCAGCGTCGGCAGCGCTCGTGCAGCCTTTTTTGATGGCGATGGCGGCGCCTACTACGTAAGCCCAGCATGCGTTTTCAAAACAGATAGGTTGTGTTTCCTTACACATTGTATAAGGGTCGATACCTTTAGCGTCGCAGATAGCCTTTGCATCTTCGATGCCGTTGATACCATATTCTTTTAAAACCGCGTTGATATGATCGATACGGCGGTCGTAACTTTCAAATAAAGCCATATTATTTTTTACTTTTTAAAATTCTTATTTACCAGGAATAAAGATATTAGGAAGTTGAAAACAAGCACGCCTCCCGCTGAGGCGATATAAAATGCCGTCCACGGTTTGTCCGTCCTATATATAAAATAGGCGATAAGCGTAGCCGCTACCGTGAGGGCGATCAGCCCGACGAGAATGCGCGTAAGTGTTTTCTTATTCATTACGAGGATCGATATATTTTACAGCTTCTTTGAAACGACCGTAAGATCCTTTAGCTTTTTCCAGCGCTTCGTTAGCGTCCATCCCTTTCTTTACCATGTCCATGAATTTGCCCAGGTGCACAAATTCGTAGCCGATTACCTGATCGTCGGCGTCCAGCGCCATGCGTGTGCAATAGCCTTCGGCCATTTCCAGATAACGAACGCCTTTAGCCAGCGTACCGAACATCGTGCCTACCTGGCTGCGCAATCCCTTGCCCAGGTCTTCCAGGCCGGCGCCTACGGGCAGACCGCCTTCCGAGAAAGCCGATTGTGTACGTCCGTATACGATCTGAAGGAACAGTTCGCGCATAGCGGTATTGATCGCGTCGCAAACCAGGTCGGTATTCAGCGCTTCCAGCAATGTTTTGCCCGGCAGTACTTCCGAAGCCATAGCGGCGGAATGTGTCATACCCGAGCAACCGATCGTTTCGACCAAAGCTTCCTGGATAACGCCTTCTTTCACGTTTAACGTCAGCTTGCAACCACCCTGTTTCGGTGCGCACCAGCCGATACCGTGCGTAAGTCCGGAGATGTCCGTGATTTGCTTCGCTCTCACCCATTTGCCCTCTTCGGGAATCGGAGCACATTCGTGGTTAGCTCCCTTTTTTACAACACACATGTGTTGAACTTCATGTGAATAAATCATAATCGCTAATTTATTATATTAAAGTGATAATAAAACTTTATGCAAATTTTGTGTAAGATCGCTTTTTTTAAGATCGCACAAAGATAAAATTTTTAATCCAGCCTTGCAACAGCCGGGGTTTGTTATTTCTCGGCCGTTTCGGTGTGGAGCGGCAGCCCGTTCAGGGTAGCCGACCAACTGACCGGAGCGATCTTTTTCAGCATCATCGCCACCCCGCAATATTTCTCTTCCGAGAGGCGGATCGCCTTCAAAATTTTCGCTTCGTCGGCCGCTTCTCCCTTCACATGATAGGTGATATGAAAGGAGGTGTAAAGCGTCGGAACGCCGTCGGAAGTTTCGGCCTGCACTTCGATGGAAAGCGCTTCGAACCGCACCCGCATTTTCCGGAAAAGGGGCGCTACATCCATCCCCGTACATCCGGCCAGCGCCACCAGCATCAAGGCTTTCGGACGCGGGCCTTCGTCGTGGCCTCCGTTTTCCACAGCCGTATCGATCGTGAGGGGATGACCGTCCAGCCGGGTTTCGAACGTGGTGTCTTTCACCCAGTTCAATGTAATTTGAGCAGACATGATTTCGGCAGTTGTTTAGTTCAACACTTCTTTCAGTTTGGCATCCAGCGCCTCGCCATGCAGGTTTTTGGCGATGATCGTACCGTCTTTATCTACCAGCAGCGTGTGGGGAATGCTGTTGACGCCATACAGCGCGGCGCCCGCGTTTTTCCAGCCTTGCAGATCCGAAAGTTGCGGCCAGGTAATGCCCAGGTCTTTTACGCCTTTGGCCCAGGCGTCGGCTTTGCTGTCGAGCGAGATGCCTACGATTTCGAATCCTTTGTTTTTGTATTGTTTGTAAGCGGCCACCAGGTTCGGCATTTCGCGGCGGCAGGGGGGGCACCAGCTAGCCCAGAAATCCACCAACACCACTTTGCCTTTTCCTACGTAATCGGAGAGTTTATGAGGTTTGCCTTGGGCGTCGGCCATTTCGAAATCGGTAAACGGTTTGCCTACGGCTACCTTTTTCAATACCTCCAGATGCGCAATCATTTTATCGATGCCCGGTACGGCTTTGAAAGCGGAATCGGCCTTCGCCACGATTTCGTTTTGCGCGTCTTCATCCAGGTTGTACCGCATATTATAAAAAGCGACGGCGGCCGTTTGCTTGTCGGGGTTAGCCAGGATGTAGGCTTTGCTTTTGGCGGTGATTGCCTGGTCGAGCTCGTCGTATTTGGATTCGGCGGCGGCTACCACGGCTTTGTCTTCCGATTTCAGATCGGCAGCCAGGGCTTTCGTTTGTACATTGAGTGCGTCGATTTCTTT
This sequence comes from Tannerellaceae bacterium, assembly GCA_048403675.1. Taxonomy (GTDB): domain Bacteria; phylum Bacteroidota; class Bacteroidia; order Bacteroidales; family Tannerellaceae; genus Parabacteroides. Next base: position 12,270 of record DBFJSK010000157.1, read on the forward strand.
TTTCAACCCGCTATATACATCGTTTTCGGGCGTCCCTTCCACATAGGCGTGGTCGTTGATTTCGGCTTTCAGCTTACCGTTTTCCAGCATGAAAATACCGGTGCGGGGTTTCTCTTCGTCGGGCCATACCAATACGCGCAGGGCGGGCGTCTGGGCCGTTCCTTTCAAAAGGAACGAACCGTTCTGTACCAGCGCGCTGTCCAGCGGAGCGTTTTCTTCGTTGTAAGGATAGGTGTAGAGGTAGACATATTTTCCGTCGGCGGCAGGGGCCGATACGGTGCCGGCAATTTCGTATCCCGGTTTTTCACTGCAAGCCATTAACAGGGCGGCCGAGGCGGCCAGGCATAAATACTTTTTCATATATTTCATTTTAAAAGGTTGTCCGCATAGGGATGTTTCGGCATCCGCTTTTCGTTCGACATATGTCAAACGGAAAGAATACAGTTGTGTTTTTTTCTTTCGACAATTGTCGGCAGCGTTTTCAACAATTGTCGTTTTTATTTTTCTTACCGGCATCTTCACTTTTTCCTCGTCGGGGAAGTCAAAACGGTTGCTGATCCGTCAGCGAAGGTAGGGGATTCTGTTTATATTTTGCGGGTTATTGACTTAAAAAGATTTAAGAAGCGGCGGAATTTAGCGGCTGAAAGCCGGAATATTCGGAGGGTGTATGCCTGCTAATTCCGGGGGGAATAAAAAAGGGTGGGGAGGGAGGCGTTAAGAGCTTCTATTTCTCAGTTGTTCAGTCTTTCTGCCTCTCGTTTTTCTCTTTGGGTGGCGAGAATGCGGCTTACCCTTTTTCAAACTAATCTTTTTGTGAGAAAAAAAAGAATTTTATTTTACAAATGATAGTATTTGTTGCAAAAATGCTTTTCTTTGTGATAGAGAAAAAGCAAATACCTCTTTACCCGGGTGCCGGAGTGCGCGGGGCAGCCTGTTTGCGGCCGGCGTCGTGGCAATGAGAATGTTTTACTTTAAAAAAAAGTGGATATGAAAAAAGTTTATTTGGTGTTGCTGATGTGTTGTTGTCTTTGCGGGGCGAGCGCCCAGCAAATGTTGGAAGAAGTCGTTTACACGAAAAACGGCAGTGTGGTACGAGGCATCATTACCGAAACAAAGCCCGGCAAATCGGTGAAAATAGAGACGGCCGACGGCAATGTGTTCGTGTTCGATATGGACGATGTGGAAAAAATAACGAAAGAATCTGCTTTCCGCCAGGCGCCCCCCTCGTCGTATGATAGGCCTTCGCCTCGTCATCCGGGCCGGTTTTCCCGGCATTGCATGGAAGGCGTGCAGGGTTATCGCGGCTTTCTTGAAACGGGTGTGGCTGTGGGGATAGGCGATTATAATTTGAACCGGTTGGAAGTCAATACCTCGCACGGATACCAGTTCAATCCCTATTTGTTTGTCGGTGTGGGTGTGGGAATGCACTATTATTTTGATGCGTCGGATGCGCTCATGCCTATTTTTGCAGATTGCCGGGTGAATGTTCTTCCCGGAAGGATCTCGCCTTATGTCGATTTTAAGATCGGATATTCCCTTGGCTTTTCCGACGGGGTGTACGGCGCCGGCTTGTTCCTGGCTCCCACCGCGGGCGTGCGCATCGGTCTGAACGATTCCTTGCATGCCCTCCGGGTCGGATTGGGCTTTTCCATGCAGCAATTGGAGACTTATTATGCGGGATACCATTATTATTATGAAGACCACGTGATGTGTAACAGCGTCCTTTTTAAAATAGGTTACGAATT
>DBFJSK010000158.1:0-5993 GCA_048403675.1 Tannerellaceae bacterium
ATCAAGGCCGACGACCAGTCGTTACGTCCCGTCACATCCAGGAACACCTGGCCTTTCCAGTCCATATTCACGAAAGCGTACACCGAGTTGATCCGTTTGCGTTTCGTCTTATACCGTACCTCCGTCGTGGCGGGCGATACCGAGTTGGTCATGTCGAACTGGCCCGGAATCCGCAGGCCGTTCACCGATTTCGTTTTATGATAGCCCGAACGCGTGTCCCATTGTTCGGCCGCTACCGACCCGGCAACGTTGAAGTTCTCGAAACTGTGATGGGCGCTCAACATACCCGTCACCTTATACTGGTCTTTCCGGTCGTCGTTGATTTCGTATTTCGAACCGTCGTAATTACTTTGCCCGGTGGCAAATACTTTCGACTCGTTTGTCTTGAATATCTTATAAATATCCCCTTTCACCTTCAACGTCAGCCAATCCAGCAGCCTTACTTCCAAACCTAAGTTGGCGCGGAAGTTATCTTCCACCTGCGAATAATTATTTTCCAGATAATCGAACAAGGTAGACGAATAGCCGAACGGATCTTCTCCGTTATACCCGTCGCCTTTCGGACTTTTGTAATTATTCAGCCAATATTTCACATCATATTCGCGGGGCGCGTTGAACATAAAGTCGTACACCGGCGATTTGTCACCTCCCTGATACGTCGGGTTTGTCGCTTTCGAACGGACATAGGTAAAACCTCCTTCGGCTTTCAAATATTTGCTCAAGTCGCGGCTCGCATTCAAGCTGAAACTGTTTCGGCCGAAATCATTATTGAAAGTTACCCCGTTCGATTTCAGGTTCGAGTAAGAGAAGCGGAAAGCCCCCTTGTCATCACCCCCCGATACCGCTACGTTCGTATTGATATAGCGTCCCGTCTGGTACATATCTTTGATATTATTCTTCGAAGCCTGGAAAAGCCCTTCATAATTATCTACGTAATACGGCTGCCCGTCGTAACGCGGGCCGAAGTTACGGCCGGTAGAGATATGGCGGTTTTCCGTACCATCCGAATTCAGCGCCCAAACCGGCTGTGTACCCATACCGAACTCATTCTGTACATCCGGCGTTTTATACACCACATCCCAGGTTTCCGAATGCGACAAGCTTACGCCGATACCCGAACCCTTTTTCCCTTTCTTCGTCGTAATCAGGATCACACCGTTGGCAGCCCGCGAACCGTACAAAGCGGTAGCGGCGGCGCCTTTAAGCACGGACATCGATTCGAAGTCGTCGGCATTCAGGTTCTTCAAATCATTCCCGAAGTCCTGCGTCTGGCTGTTCACATTATCGATCACCTCATTGTCGATAATCACCCCGTCGACTACGAAAATAGGTTGGTTATTCCCGCCCAGCGACGTATTCCCGCGAATCAAGATACGTTGAGACGATTGCGGCCCCGAGTTACCCATATTGATCTGTACCCCGGCTACTTTTCCCTGGATACCGTTGATCGGGTTGACCACGTTCACCTTCGCAATATCGTCCCCTTTGATTTCCGTCATGGCATACCCCAGCGCTTTTTTCTCGCGGCTCATGCCGAGCGCCGTTACCACCACTTCATCGAGCTGCTCAGAATCCTCCTTCATCTCGACATTCAGTTTCGTTTTTCCGTTTACATGGATATTTTCCGTGCGGTATCCCATAAACGAGAATTGAAGCACGGCGTCAGCCGGTACTTCGAGCGAATAATTCCCGTCCATATCCGAAATCGTACCCGTGGTGGTTCCCTTTACGGCGATGTTCACGCCCGGAAGTCCTAAACCGTCGGCATCGACGATCTGGCCCGACACTTTCAGCGTTTTTTGTTGTGTCACCAGCACGGTAGCCTCGGAAGAGGCCAATACGGATTGGGGAAAGACAAGTCCTGTCGCTAATACAAGACATAAGCCCAGCGAGGCTTTTCTAAAAGCAGGGCAAGGAGGCATAAAACAGCCGCCGGTTTGCTTTTTTGACAAATGCTTTTGTCGATTCATAACACGTTTTTTTTAATAGTACTTTAAAAAGTTAACATTCAAATTGTTAATTGAGGCTTGCCAGTCGGATTTTCCATATTTGGAATTTCTGTTTTCATATATGGAATATTCTTCCTGTTTCGAATCAAATATAAAAGTGGCATGGTACGCGCTATCAACTTTTGTGTGAATATGTGTTAATTATGTTGTGCGACATATTATTCCTCCAAACAATTTCAAGATAGCCTGTACCAATCGTTTATTAAAGCCGTTTTTGACAAAAACATAAATCAGGTTTTAGTTTTTCTTTCATTTTTTCATGGTTTTTTCTATTACGAGTGATAAATAAATACTAAAAGTTGCCGAACTTTGTAGAGAATCAATTTCAAATAACCGTTGAGCCTATGTTTCAAAATGCCGAAGAGATCTTATTAATCGCCTCCGTTATCCTGTTTTTCAGTATTTTTGCCGGGAAAGCCGGCTATCGTTTCGGGCTTCCCGCTTTGCTTCTCTTTCTGGGGGTGGGCATGCTTTTCGGTAGCGACGGGCTAGGTATTCAGTTCAGCGATCCGCATATTGCTCAATTTGTGGGGATGCTCGCCTTGAGTATCATCCTTTTTTCCGGCGGTATGGATACCAAAATCGCCGAAGTGCGGCCCATAGCTCCACAGGGAGTCATTCTTGCTACCGTAGGCGTTTTGGCCACTACATTTCTTACGGGCGCTTTCATATACTGGGTTTCGGGCTTTGTCAGTCAATACGTTTCCCTCACCTTCCCCCAATCGCTGTTGATGGCGGCTGTCATGTCGTCAACCGACTCGGCTTCGGTTTTTTCCATTTTGCGAAGTAAAGGAGTGTATCTGAAACAACGTCTTCGCCCCACGCTCGAACTGGAAAGTGGAAGTAACGACCCGATGGCGTATATGCTTACCCTGATTCTGATCGCTTATATTCAGCAGGGGGGCGCCATGAATATAGGAGATGCCCTATTATCGCTCACTATTCAATTGGTGGTCGGTGCGATGGGGGGCTATCTTTTTGGAAAAATCACGGTGTTTATCATCAATAAAATCAATATCGACAACGCTTCTCTTTACCCTATCTTATTATTGGCGGCCGCCTTCTTTACCTTTTCGGCTACCACGCTCTGTAAAGGCAACGGCTACCTGGCGGTTTACATCGCCGGGCTGATCGTGGGCAATTCCAAAATCGTGCATAAAAAGAGTATCGGAACCTTTTTCGACGGATTTGCCTGGTTGTGGCAGATCGTCATGTTTCTTACCCTGGGATTGTTGGTGAATCCGCATGAGTTGCTTCCGGTAGCCAGCCTGGGGTTGACGGTGGGTATTTTTATGATTATCATCGCCCGGCCGGCCAGTGTGTTCCTTTGTCTGCTTCCCTTCAAGAATTTCAATCTGAAAGGCAAACTTTATATCTCGTGGGTCGGTTTGCGTGGAGCGGTGCCGATTATTTTTGCCACTTATCCGCTCATTGCCGGCGTGGATCATGCAGGATTGATTTTTAATGTCGTATTTTTCATTACTATTTTGTCCTTGCTTATCCAGGGCACCACGGTGACGCTCGCGGCCAAATGGCTCGACCAGATCGACGAGCCGGAGAAGAAAGACGAATTCGGCATTGAACTGCCGGAAGATATTAAAAGCGTCATGAGTGAAATCGATATGACGCCCGAAGTCTTGTCGCACGGCAATAAGTTGATGCAATTGAGTCTGCCCGACCATACTTTGGCGGTAATGGTAAAACGCAATGGTCTCTATTTTATTCCCAAAGGCGATACTGAACTGCGGGAAAACGATAAGTTGCTGATGATTTCCGACAACGATGAAGCCCTTCAGCAGGCCTATCAGACGCTAGGTATAAAAGGCTATGCCCTTCGGAAAAACTAAACCGTCTTCTTTTTTCTAGGCCTTCCCGAACATAAAGGCGGCAGGTTTTTTTATATAGTAAGCCCCGGAACGGCTTAAAAGACGTTATGCACATACAAAAACGGCTCTTCGCTTCGTTTGAATATTGGCGGGAACGTCTACATTTGTAATTTATAAAAAGGTAAAGGTATGGCTATAAAGAAAGACAGAGTGCTTTGGGCGGATGATGAAATCGATTTGTTGAAACCGCATATTTTATTTCTCCAGGAGAAAGGATACGAAGTCGTGCCGGTTATCAGCGGGCAGGACGCGATTGACTGTTGCAAGGAACAAACCTTCGATATCATCTTCCTCGATGAAAACATGCCGGGCCTTACCGGACTGGAAACCCTGGCGAGCATCAAAGAGATCGATCCGAACGTGCCGGTTGTGATGGTTACCAAAAGCGAAGAAGAGAGCATTATGAACCAAGCCATCGGCAATAAGATAGCCGATTATCTGATCAAACCGGTCAATCCGAACCAACTCTTGCTTTCGATCAAGAAAAATGTCCATAAAAACGTCATCATCTCCGAAACCACCACGGTGGGATACCAGCAGGATTTCGGCCGGATCGGCATGCAAATCAACGATTCGCTGACGGCCGACGATTGGATGGAAGTGTATAAACGCCTGGTGTATTGGGAGCTGGAATTGGAAAACAGCCAGGTGCAAATGGCCGATATGTTGCGGATGCAGAAAGAAGAAGCCAATAGCGCGTTCGGGAAGTTCATCAAAAAGAATTATGCCGATTGGATACAGCATCCCGCCGACCGTCCGCTATTGAGTCCCGATCTGTTTAAAAAACGGGTATTTCCCATGCTCGATAACGGGGAAAAGGTTTTTTTCATCCTGATAGATAATTTCCGGCTCGACCAATGGCGCGCCGTCAAAGATTTGCTGGCCGACTATTATACCTTCGACGAGAGCCTCTATTATAGTATTTTACCCACCGCCACCCAATATGCCCGAAATTCCATCTTTTCGGGATTGATGCCTTTGCAAATCGAGAAGATGTTTCCCGAATTGTGGGTAGACGAGGAAAGCGAAGAGGGGAAGAACCTAAACGAAGCGCCGCTGATCCAAACGCAGATCGAACGTTTCCGGAAAAAATATACCTTTTCCTATAATAAAGTGCACGATTCGCAGTATGGCGAAAAGCTGTTGGGAAATATCGGTTCGCTCACCCATAATCAACTCAATGTAATTGTGCTCAATTTTGTGGATATGCTTTCGCATGCGCGTACGGAGAGCAAGATGATCCGCGAGCTGGCCCAAAGCGAAGCCGCTTACCGCAGCCTGACGAAATCGTGGTTCCAGCATTCCACTACGCTGGAATTGTTTAAACGAATTGCCACCAAAGGCTATAAAGTGATTGTAACGACCGATCACGGCACGATACGGGTAGATACCCCGCTCAAAGTGGTGGGCGACAAGAATACGAATACGAATTTGCGGTATAAAGTAGGTAAAAATCTGAATTATAATCCGAAAGAGGTATTCGACGTACGCGATCCGGCCAAAGTGGGATTGCCTTCTCCTAACCTGAGCAGCAAGTATATTTTTGCCATGAAAAACGATTTCTTCGCGTATCCGAATAATTATAATTATTACGTTTCATATTATAAAGATACGTTTCAGCATGGGGGCGTTTCGATGGAGGAAATGTTGGTTCCGTTTATTACCTTGGAGCCCAGATAGGCAAAGCAGAGAGGGAAGTGCCCGATTCACCGGCTTATCTTTAGTTTTTGAGGGAATAAATAAGGGAAAATGCGTGTGATTGTCCGTAAATATCGCCAAATTTGCACCTTGGAAGTTTCGGAATGCGTTTGAAAATAACTTCCGGAAATGGAAAGGACTATCACAAATAAAAAGGAAATGAATACAATACAGATCAAAAGTACGGATACGATCCGGGAAGCCGCCCGCGAATTTATCGCCCAAATGGACGACCGTACGGTGTTTGCTTTTTACGGCCCCATGGGGGTAGGCAAAACGACCTTTATCAAGGCTATCTGCGAAGAACTGGGCGTGGAAGACGTGATAAATAGCCCCACCTTCGCCATCATCAACGAGTACCGCAGCGATACGACAGGCGAGCTGATTTATCATTTCGATT
>DBFJSK010000159.1:0-1986 GCA_048403675.1 Tannerellaceae bacterium
CTTCAATACCTACGGTTCGTCGTATATCGAATACGAAGTAGGGATCGATAATCAATTGTACAATGCCGAGATTCGCCTGAACGAACCTTCGGCGTCCACCACCTTCAACAATACCTGGGGCGGCATGTATACCACCCTCAAAAATGCCCGGATCGCCATTGAGCAATGCCAGGAAGGCGGCCGCGACGAAGGCAACGATATAACCCGTGGTATCGGGGAGGTGCTGGCGGCTTACAATTCTGCCTTGCTGACGGATATGTTCGGCAATACACCCTATAGCGAAGCGGCTTTGGCCGATGAAGACGGCGCGCCGGTGTATATGTTGCCCAAGATCGACGAGCAGGAAGCTATTTACAGCGAAACGATGCAACTGCTCGACAAGGCGCTGGCCGATTTGCAGCTCACCGATAAAACACCTATCGGCAACTCCGACCTGATGTATGGGGGCGACGCCGACAAATGGATAAAGCTGGCCTATGGTTTGAAAGCCCGCTATACGATGCGCCTGATCGGCCGTTCGGCCAATCGGGAACAGGATTTGAAAAACGTGCTCGATTATGTTTCCAAATCCTTCACTTCGGCTGAAGAACAAGCCGAATTCGCCCTGTACGATGCCAACAACATCAACCCGCTGTACGGTTTCTTCGAGGCCCGCGCCGCGTTGGCCACCAGCGAAAGCCTGGGCGAAAAACTGGCGGAACGCAAGGACCCCCGCATGCACCGGGCCATCCTTTCGCCGGCGGCAAACGGTGTGCGTACGCAGGTAACCGGCTCTACCGACAAGAATTACGTACCGGCTCCGAACGGTTCGCCGGAACAATCGATGCAGAAATACGGCGTGTCGGTCTTTATGTTCTCCCAAACGGCTCCTACAATCGTATTGAGCTATCATGAACTGAAATTCCTGGAAGCCGAAGCCCTTTGTCGCCTGGGCCGCAAAGACGAGGCTGAACCGGTCTTGAAAGAGGCCGTGATAGCCGGCTTGGCGAACGCCGAACGGAGCATCGCTTCAGCGGTGACCCGGCTGGGGAAGGAAATGGTTTCCACCTCTTCGCCAGTGACGGACGAAGAAGCCGCCACCTATTTCGACACAGCGGTAAAACCCTTGTTTGCGGCCAATCCGCTGAAAGAAACGATGATCCAGAAGTATCTGGCCCTCTGGGGCGCATCCGGCGAAGCGACGGAAACCTACAATGATGTCCGCCGCCTCAAAGGCATGGGAGAAGATTTCATCACCTTAAAGAACAAAAACAAATTCCCCTTACGTACACCTTACGGCAACAGCGATACCTCCGCCAACCCGGTTGTAAAAGAAGCCTACGGCAACGGCCAGTACGTTTATTCCGAACCGGTATGGTGGGCTGGCGGCACGCGCTAACCCCCGAGTTCGGCTTTCCGGCAGAAAGTCAGTCTGATCCCATTCAGTCGGAAAGCTCTTTTATAATATAATGTATACGAAAGGATGCTCTTCTTCCCCAAGAAAGCATCCTTTCTTTTTTTAGCCCCTTTTCCGCCTTCCGCAACGCTCCGTCTACAATTTGCAACCTTATTATAAATCTTTTTCTAACCCACCCGATCAGAACCATTCTCCCTTATAAATCCTCTCTCAATTATCCATCTTCTCCATCATCTATCTTCCCAATTCTATATTTTGCCATTCCAGTCATTATAAAGCACTGTCGGTATCGGCCATCCCTACAGAAAGCGAAGCATTCTCGAAAGGCCATAAGCCGCAAAGGCGTAAAGCGTAGGGTAAATTCAGAGCGCCCGGAGCAGCCCTTGTCTTTGGCGCAGCAAGACCCAGCCCCGACAGCTCAGAATTTGCCCGGAGTAGCCCCGGAAGTTTAGGCCCTGAAAAGCCCGGTTAAGCGAGTGAAGAAACAAGCTATGCTTGGATATGCCGAGTGGAAGGGCTTTCGCCAGCGGCAATTTTGCTTACTTTTGCATCCAGGCAAAAGTAAGATAACCAGGCGACCACATGCCCCC
>DBFJSK010000160.1:0-2845 GCA_048403675.1 Tannerellaceae bacterium
AAAAAGCGGAAATAGCCGAGCTTACCGAAAAGCTGGAAGGTCGCAAAGCCGATTTGGTGCAGAAGCAGAACGAACTGGAACAGATTATTACCGAAACTAAACAGGACGAAGAAAAATTGCGCGAAAAAGCCAAGAAGCTGGAGGCGAATATCGAACCGCGTCTGCTCACCGCTTTCAAACGAATCCGCAAGGGCGCGCGCAACGGCCTGGCTGTGGTTTATATTCAGCGCGATGCCTGCGGGGGGTGCTTTAATAAGATCCCGCCCCAGAAGCAGATGGATATTAAGCTGCGCAAAAAAATCATCGTCTGCGAATATTGCGGACGGATCATGATCGACCCGGAATTGGCCGGCGTAGAACAATAAGTGCCGACCGGGGGGGCAGCGGCGTCTGTGTCTGTGTCTGCCGTAGGGTAGCTATCTTCTCTGGCAGGGCGGCCCTTCTCCCGACCGTATAGCGAGTGGTTCTACTTCTTGCTTACATACGGCGGATGGCGTAAAAAATAGTTTCAGATTGGAATGAGAAAAGGCGCGGACAAGCCAGTTTCCTGTCGAGCCTCAAAGCTCCGGAACCGGCAGGTGAGGCGCCTTTCCTCGTTTCTCTTTGTTTTCATTCCCCCTTTTTTCTGTTCGGCTATTTTCCAACTAACCGTTTCGCCACCCGGGCAGGTTTCTCCTGAAATACCCTTTCACACAGCGCCCCTGACACAGTGCCGCCGAACTTCGCTTCCGGCCCACCGCCACGCGAAACTTCGCTTCCGGCCCACTGTTATGCGCAACCTTGTTTCCGGCAGATCGTGCCCCCGAACCTCGCTCCGGAAAGCGTACCCATTTTCCTCCGAACACGGCTTGGCACTCCTAGCCGTATTCTGTTTTCCGTACGCGCGCTTTACCAGGTTTTCCGGCAGGGCAGGGGGGCGGCGCTATCCTGCCTTTATGTAGCGAACCGGTCAGTTGCCGATACCCTGATGATCGCTTTTTGGTTCTCTTCACGCCATTCACCGGCAAATTCCGTTCCCTATTCACCCGCAAAAAATACCTCCCATGCTCCATCGAATCCGTGCTTACATCGAAAAATACCGTCTCCTACAACCCGGCCGCCCCGTGCTGGTGGCGCTCAGCGGCGGCCCTGATTCCGTCGCCCTGGCCCATATCCTGGTGCGTCTGGGCTATCCCGTTACCGCCCTGCATTGCAACTTCCATCTGCGCGGCGACGAATCCGGGCGCGACGAAGCTTTCGCCCGTACCTTCGCCAGCCAAACCCTCGGTATCCCTTTTTATAAGATAGACTTCGATACCGCCGCCTACGCCGCCCGCCACCACCTCTCGATCGAGATGGCCGCCCGCAGTCTGCGCTACGCCTGGTTTGAAGAAATGCGCCACACTCTCGACGCGCACGCCATCGCCGTGGCCCACCACCGCGACGATAGTGTAGAAACCCTCGTGATGAACCTGCTGCGCGGCTCCGGTCTGCGCGGACTTACCGGCATCCGGCCGCGCAACGGCTATGTGGTGCGGCCGCTGCTGGACATCAGCCGCGCAGAAATTATGGACTGGATCGAGCGGGAGGGCCTCCGATACGTCACCGACAGTACGAACCTGACCGATGCGTATACACGCAATTTTATTCGCCACCAAGTGATTCCCCTTTTGGAAGAGATCAACCCGGCCGCCCGGGTGACGCTGGCCCGTTCGGCCGCCCACCTGGCTGCGGCGGAACCGCTGTACGAATCGGTGATCGATGAGGCGCGACGCACGGTGATGACATCCCCGCGGGAGGTGTCGGTTTCGAAACTGTATGACTTTCCCTCGCCCGAGACGGTTTTGTACGAACTGCTCCGTCCGTTCGGGTTTACGCGGACGGTAGCCGCAGAGGTGTTTCGCTCGCTCGATAAGATTTCCGGCAAACAATTTTATTCGCCTGCTTACCGGTTGGTAAAAGACCGCGACCGGCTGCTGCTCGTTCCGCTGGAAAAAAGGGTGGGAGAGAAGCCGGCCACGCCGACGCGGCCATCCGGCCTTTTTCCGGATCGACCGGCTGCTTGCCCGGTTGAGCCTGCTATTTCCACAGATTGCCCCGGCACTTCCACAGACCGCCCGGATGCTTCCACAGATGGCTTCGATGCTCCCACAGATGGCTTCGATGCTTCCACAGACCGCCCCGACCATACTCTGGCCCGGCCATCCCACTGCCCCGGCACTTCCACAGACCGCCCGGATGCTTCCACAGATGGCTTCGATGCTTCCACAGACCGGCCCGACCATACTCTGGCCCGGCCATCCCGTCGCCTCGGCCATCCCGCCGCCCCCGCCGACGAAGGCTATCTGCTGGATGAAAAAATGGAAAGATTTTTCTTTCCCCTTCAACTATCTTGGGAAAAAATTGTTTTAGCAGAAGACCGGGCGACCTTCCCGGGCGGAAAATACCCCTTCAGCCACGATCGGAATACAGCTTATTTCGATTATGATAAATTACAATTTCCCCTGCAATTACGCCACCCGCAACCAGGCGATCGGTTCGTGCCTTTCGGCATGACAGGCAGGAAAAAAGTAAGCGATTATTTTACCGACCGGAAATTCAGCCGCCCCGCCAAAGAAAGCCAATGGCTGCTCTGTAGCGCCGGACAGATCATTTGGATAGTCGGCGAGCGCAGCGACAACCGCTTTCGGATCACCCGGGAGACAAAAAAAATGCTCGTAGTAAAAATTTCAGGCCAAATAGACGTTACGCTCTGAAAATTATTGCTACATTTGCTGTCGAATTACTCCTGAGTTCTGAACTAATGAGTCGAAATTAGTTGAACAATCCGGTTTTTTTTACATGAAACATTTTTATTTTTAATTAA
>DBFJSK010000161.1:0-6121 GCA_048403675.1 Tannerellaceae bacterium
CTGCTTATTCCTGCTATTAAATTTTTCCAGAAGAAGCTTCTTTTTCAACTCGTGCCGGGGAAGGAGCAGGATTTTCTGACGAAGACAAATCGAGAAAAACGAGAATCCAATTTATAACATATAAGTAAATTCATCCACCATCCGTTCGTTAGGAAGCATAAAAGAGGAAAAGGAAAAGCATATTCCACACCTTATCCTCTCCCTACGGCCTGTCCGCCGGTAAAACCGACTTCGTTAAAATAAGGTTTTGTTCCAACTAAATATCCGCGTATGCAGAAAACAAAAAGTGTGTCTGCGTACGCGGATAAAAAAGAGTTCTACAAAGTCTCACGCCAATCCAAGTTTCGAAAAGGAGACAAATCCCCCCCTAAAAATGAAAACCGTCTTAGCGCTATTTACCTATAAAACGCTCAATCTTGAGAAGCTTCCGTCTTTTCATCCAATTTCAACTCTTCCATCAAAGCGCTGTATTCCTTTTCTTCCTGGTTCATCTTATCATACCAGTTCTTTTTCAGAATGAGGGTAGTGATACCCAGAATCAGGATGGAAGTGAACAACGGGAAACCTTCCTTAATCACGATATACATCGGAATCACCGTCAGGCAACATTGCCAGAGGATACCGATCGCCACGTTAAACATATCCCGTTTGAAATGTGTATTGCGTTTTACCTGCGGATAGCGGGCAATCGCTTTTTCGGCTACCGGCCCCCACCAGCCCCAGGGGCGCACCCGGACGTAAAAATTGATAAGGGTTTCGTCGTCGGTAGACGGCGTCATCAACGTACCCACAATACAACCGATAAAGGATACCAGCATCAAGATCGGGAAATAATAAAGCGGCAAGGTATGGGGGAAGAACTGCGGAACGATCATGGCAGCCAGGATACCGACCAGCATGCCCCAAAAATAACCGTAGCCGTTGAAACGCCACCAATGCCATTTCAGCAGGTTGGCGGCAATATATCCACCATAAAGCGCCGATACGATCCATTGCAAAACGGAGTTGATATTCTCCACGAAAAAGCCGATCACGGTGCTGATTACCACCACCAGCACGGAGATCAGGTAGCTGGCACGTATCTGTGTTTTGGCCGGCGCTTTGGGATTGATGTATTTCAAATACACATCGTTTACCAAGTAGGCCGGAGCCGCATTTACGGTAGAAGCAAAAGTCGACATAAAAGCGGCCAGCAACCCGGCCAGCAACAGGCCGGCCAGTCCGACGGGCACGAATTCGCTGATGGCACGGGGCAGAATCGTTTCGAAATCGATAGCCGAACCCATCGCGCGGAAATCTTCACTGAAAAAGACAATGGCCAAAACGGCAAAGCCCATAATCATGAGGTAACGCGGAATCAACAGGATAACGGGGACGGAACCGCTCATGAGGGCGGCTTCTTTCGGACTTTTGCAAGCCAGCACTTTCTGCATATCGTAATTGGGCGCCGGGCCGGCCATACTGAGGAAGATGCCTTTGAAAAGCATCATCATTATCACGATTGTGAACAGGCCGTATTGGTCGGCAGCCATTTTATCCATCACGGAAGGGATAAGCTGGCTCCAGTCCATTTCGAGCGTCCAACCGAAAAACGGCGTATCCCAGCCTACCGGTACATGGGCGGAAAGCATTTCGGGTGAGACTTTCGTCATGGCTATCACGCCGATAACAATGCCCGACACTGTCATGATACCGAATTGCACCACGTCTGTCCACACAATACTCAACATACCGCCCAGCATCACATAGAAGGTGGCGATGGTGGTAAAGAAGATACCGTATACATGCGGCACGTATTGGGCCGGAATGGTAAAAGGTACATACTGTGAAACGACATCCCAGGGGAAGAAGATTTCCATAAACTTGCCGATGCCGATAAAGCCGTAACTGAGGAAGCCCAACACCCCGATTACCGCATAGCATACAACAATGGTATGGGACAAATTAGCTCCTTTTCCATACCCGAAACGCGTGCGGATCCAGGCCGCCCCCGTCAGTACGTTCGAACGGCGCAACCAGATGGAAAGGTAAATCATCAGGAAGATTTGGTTGAATACAGGCCATAACCAGGGTATCCAAAGGCTTTTCAGCCCGTACACAAAAGCCAGGTAGACCATCCACATGGTGCCTGAAATATCGAACATGCCGGAAGCGTTGGAAAGTCCGAGCATATAAAAAGGTAAGGTCTTACCCCCGAGGAAGTAAGAATCCAGGTTTTTGGACGCCCGTTTTTTCAGCATCAGCCCGATGACAATCATAATCACCAGATAGATACCGATAATCACCACGTCGATCAATTGCAATTTCATGGTATTACATATTTTGGTTTAAACATTCAAAGCATAGATAGCGCAAATCGAATACATACGCCAGTTGGCTTGCATATGCCGAGATGCCGCCTACATTTTTAAACAAAGATAAAAGAAAAAACGTTAATTCATCGGACTGATGGCGGAAATCATTCCGAAAACGGCATTGTCGTTCAAACTCCAGATCATTTTTCCGGATTTGTCCATTTCAATGACCTGCGGAAAACCACCCGAAGCGGCCTCTTGATCGTGGCCTTGCCAATTACAGATATAGGCTCCCCCGCCGGCGGTAGGCAATAACTGGGCGACGAAAAAGAGGCGTACCCCTTCTATATCGTCCGCTTCTACGTTTCGAACAACCTGACCGGTTTCATAATCCAGCTCCACATAGCGGTGAGCATCTCCGCAAGCCACCAAATAATGGCCGCCCGGAAGTTGGGCCACGCTGAAAGGATTCCCCTCTACCTTTACACTTTTCACCAATTCTCCGGCCGTATTGATTTCCCGGATTTCGGAAGTAGCAAACAAAGGCACCAGATAATGACCGCGCTCGTTCTTGTTTACCTGCCGGAATTGAGCATGCGGCAGGTCGATCTGGGTATCGAACTCCGTTTGGGACAGGATTTCCCCTGCCGGATTCACCTCCAGAATCGCAGCCGGATTACCGCACCAGGCCAATAAGTAATTGCCATCCGGCAATACGCGGGCAGTCTGCATCTCGCAGCCGTCAGGTGCGGGAATATTCCAGATTTCCTGGTGTTCGGGCGTAATCAACTTGGCGCCTTTGGCATAGGAAAAAAGAATATTTCCTTCAGGCGTAGACGCTACCGAATTGCATTCCCATCCTTTTTCGAGGGGATGCTCCCAGGTTATTTTTTTGGAATCTTTATCGATAATAGCTATTTTATTCCAGCCCGAACCGCCCAGCAATAAACGTTCGGATTTTTTCTGGCAGGAAGTAAAAGCCCATAGTAAAAAGGCGGATAAAAATAAAGTATAGATTTTCATACAAAATAAGTATTTCGTGATAGATAAAAGCGACAGTTATAAAAAAACACAGCCCACACTTTCCTAAAGCGAAACGACATCCTTTTTCCTGCCGGCAAACCATCCGGTATCCGGAAAAGGAAGCCTTTCGCTTTTTAGCGTGCGACCTGTGTTTTTTCTTTTATCGGTTCATGTGCTAAAATGATGAACCCGCTCTTACAAGGAGCGAATCGAAGGATTACTTAGACAAATCCCGGAACATCTCAAACGCCTGGTCGGGAGTCAATCCGTCGTGCACCACGGCATGCACAGCCTGGATCATGGCAGCCGGCGCTTCGCTCTGGAATACGTTCCTTCCCATGTCCACACCGGCAGCTCCATCGTTGATGGCGGCATAGCACAATTCCAAGGCTTCTTTTTCCGGCAACTTCTTGCCACCTGCAATCACGACGGGAACGGGACACGCAGCCGCCACTTTCTCGAAACCTTCGCAATAATACGTTTTCACGATCGAGGCTCCGTTTTCGGCGCAGATCCGGGTAGCCAGCCCGAAGTAACGGGCATCGCGAGCCATTTGTTTACCCACAGCCGTTACCCCCATCACAGGAATACCGAAACGGTTTCCTTTATCGACAGCCTTCACCAGGTTGGCTACCGTTTTGGCTTCGTGAGGGCCGTCGCCGGCGGAAAACATCACCGCCATAGCAGAAGCGTTCAACCGGATCGCATCGTCGACGTCGATCAACAGGTTATCGTTGAGTTCCGTCAGGATAGACGTACCGGCATCCGAACGCAGGCAGATCGGCTTGTTGACATCAGCCGGAATAGCTGTTTGTAAAATACCCCGCGTACACATCAGGCAGTCGGCGTATTGCGTAAGCGGAACGATTGTCAAATCGATTCGTTCCAAGCCCGATGTCGGGCCCATGATAAATCCGTGGTCGAAAGCAAGCATAACCGACCGGCCGCTTTTCGGGTTGAAAATACGGGATAAGCGGTCTTTCATTCCCCAAGGTAAATTGGCCGCTCCCTTTACATGAAAGTGATTCGACGCAGAAGCTTGTCCGATTCCGAAATTATTCGCTTCTCTGAAACCATCCATATCTGGCATAATTCTCTGTGTTTTTTTTAATTTATACTGTGTCTCTGTTTTATCTTTACAAGCGCATCTTCCTTCTAAAAGGCCTTTGCTTTCCTCCTACGCATCCTCCGCTTCGAAGAAAAAGAACCGGCCCTCAGAGACTTCCGGAAAACGCTCCTTTGCATGCGCTTCGGCCCCCCCCGGTATTCCCCGTTCGTCTTTAAAGCGCTTCGGCGAAAGCGGCAAACATACAACTCCAGGAAGTAGCCCCGCTATCGGCATACCCGATGGAACGTTCGCCGTAATTGCGGGCACGTCCGAAATTAGCCTTCATCGGGATGGTATCTTCCGCTCCTTTCAAAGCTGCATTAGCGCCGGCCGTCAGAATTTCCTTAATATCGTCGGAGGTAGAAGCTTCGATAGCTTCCACAGCCGGAATCAAGGCATCCATCATCGTTTTGTCGCCCTTCTGCGCTTTGGTTTGTTGGCGAACATTCGCCAGACCGCCGGCAAACATCGCCTTTACACCGGCCGCATCCAATTCCGTGCCGGCTGCATGGTCGGACATGCCCAGGAAGAAAGCGCCCAGCAACGTACTGGTGGAACCGCTCACCTCCAACATAACGCCCATACCCATATCTCCCAACATCGCCTTGAATTCGGTACCGTTCTGCGCAATCCGGTGGATCGCCGAAAGAGCCGTTACGATCGCCGTACCGTGGTCGCCGTCGCCGATCACGGCGTCTAATTTCGAAAATTCTTCTTCCCGTGCTTTGATCTGTTTCAGCGCGTTGTCTAACATGGCTTTAAAAGCCTCGATAGTAAGTTGTTTCATGTTTTTTGTTATTTACCGATAGTTGTCCAATAGGGAGCATCCGCCCGTTTATTCTTCAGATAGTCGATATGATCTTCGTCGAGGATAGCCATAATCATCTGGAATCCGGCTTGTTCCTGCACCGTCAGGATCTCCTGGATGCGCGATTCCACCACTTCCAATCCGCGCGCTTCCAACTCTTTATAAGCCGCGCGGAAAATGATATTCAGCTCCATATGGGTAGTAGCCCCCACTCCATTGATAATAAGCAACATTTTATCGCCGGCTTTGGGTTGCAACTGCTGGCAGAGCAAATCCACCATTTCCGTGGCCGTCACATCGGCCGATACCAGCGGTTTCTGTCCGCCGCCGCCTTCGCCGTGCTGCCCCATACCGATTTCCATAATCCCGTCGGGCAAATTCGTGATTGTACCCCCGTTCTGCGGATGCGTGCAAGAACGCATCGCCACCGCCAAGGTAGCTACCTTTTCATTATACCGTTCACCGATCTCGATCAGTTCGTCGATCGACTTGCCTTCTTCCGCAGCCGCACCCAGAATCTTATACAAGGGCACGCAACCAGCCAATCCGCGGCGATCGCTCGCATCGGCGCCGATTCCGGCACTAATATCGTCGTGCGTGAGCAACTGTTTTACTTTGATACCCATCCGGCCGGCCAACTGGCAAGCCATGTTCGCGCTCATCACATCGCCGGAATGATTCAGCACCACCAGCAAGATACCGGCTTCGCGCTTCATCAATTGCAACGCCTGAAATACACGTTGCGCTCCGGGAGCGGCAAACACGTCGCCCACCACGGAGCAATCGAGCATGCCTTCGCCCACGAAACCGCTCAAAGCCGGTTCGTGTCCGGAACCGCCCAGGGTAACGATAGCCGCCTTGTCGTCGGCTTTCGGATTAGCGCGTACA
>DBFJSK010000162.1:0-9425 GCA_048403675.1 Tannerellaceae bacterium
CGTTGTATAAATTGTTTGTCTTTGCTCAGAATCCGTTTTTATTTCTTCTCAAGTGTTTTGACGGTATTGATTCTCAATACTTGTACTACTTGTTGATTATGTAATTGTTTCAAAGAACTTTCGCTATCGTTTTGATTGCGGCTGCAAAGGTAAGGTTTTTTTTTGAACTACCAAATTTTTCGAAGAAAATTTTGAAAGTTTTTTGAAGCCTACCGGACGGTCGGACATGTTGCTTAGCACTCCGCTAACCTCATCCCCTTTCCAGGTTACCTCTTTCATCATGTCTGGTGCGCCGTTCTCTCTCGAAAGCGGGTGCAAAAGTAGAAGGTTTTTATATAACTTCCAACTATTTCAACCTCTTTTTTTTATCGCTTTTTCCTAAATAAACAGCTAACACCTGATTTTCCGAAGGTTAAGCCTCAAAAAAAAATTACAACCCAAATTCTCCTAAATAGAACACCAAACAAGCAAAATAAACGCTATATATAAGGTACGAAGTAAAGAAGTCCGAATGCCGGATTCCCCTTCCTCATCCCACTTTATTTGGCTATCCTCACCTACTCCCAGCCTATTCCGGGATTCTTCCCGTACAATCCCTTCAATACCCACCTCCGCTTTTTTCCACTTCTACCTTCGCCCCGCAAGCCTGAAAAACTTATAACAACGTATAGAAATAGTTTCCTTTCCCACCTTTCCTTAAACCTTTAGAAAACATCTTCCGGAGCAAAACATTTTCCTCAATTCCCTGTTTATAGAAAATAGTAAATGAAGAAGATATGCCGCATTGGAAACTAATCATACCTTTATGTCTAATTATTCTATATACCGCTTCGTGCATGCAACCGACGATCAATAAAGAAACCGTCCGGAATATAGATATAAAACGCTTTATGGGAAAATGGTTCGAAATCGCCCGTTTCGATCATCATTTTGAACATAACCTGGTCGGTTCCACCATCGAATATGAATTATTACCCACCGGTGAAATCAAGGTAATCAACACCGGCTATTGGGAAGATTTCGACGGCACCTGCTGCAAAGCACGCGGAATAGCCAAGATACCCGATCCGGAACGCCCCGGCCAGATGCGCATCACCTTCTTCCTGAAATTCTATGCCGATTATAATATCATGGAGCTAGACGAAAAAAATTACAGTTACGCCCTGATCGGCAGCAATACCTGCCGCTATTTGTGGCTACTTAGCCGGACACCCGACCTGCCGGAAAAACATATCAAGCACCTGTTACATCAAGCCAAGCAACGAGGCTATGATATTTCGATGCTGAAATGGGTAAAACAAAAATAGTCGTTGCACCTACCAAGCTAATCTGTTATCTTTGCCACGCAAAACGACGACGGGCAACAGCACCCCCTTGCTCAATCAAACGGAATAGCTCATGCCCCCGCCCCAGATGCTCTTTGCCTTTTGAATAACCAACTAAAAAAATATCTTATGGGAAATATTTTACAAGAATTCAAACAGTTCGCCATGCGCGGCAATGTGGTCGATATGGCAGTCGGTATCATTATCGGCGGTGCATTCGGTAAGATCGTATCCTCCGTAGTGTCAGACCTCATCATGCCCCCGATCGGTTTGTTGATTGGCGGTGTGAATTTCACCGACCTGAAAATCACCCTCAAACATGCCGTTATGCAAGGCAACGAAGTAGTCAGCCCGGCCGTAACGATCAATTACGGAAATTTCATCCAGGTTTCGCTCGACTTCATTATCATTGCATTTGCCATCTTCCTCCTGGTAAAAGGGATGAACGCCTTAACGCGAAAAAAACAAGAACAACCCGCTGCTCCTGCTGCGCCACCGGCAGATATACAGCTACTTACAGAAATAAGAGATTTACTGAAAAATAACAGATAAGTACAAACCTTAGCCGGATAATCGCTGTTTCATAAACGTATTTAATTATTAAATTAGTAAAGCTATGTGTATGAAAAATGTATTGTTCGGTTTAACCGTGGGAGCCATCATCGGTTATGTACTCCGCAGAATGGAAGACCAGGGACAGTTTGATTCTCTGGAAAATAAATTGGGTGAATATGCAGACAAAGCCAAGAAAAAGGTGAAGAATGCAGTCGATTCCGGTAAAAACCAAATGGAATATGTAAAAGACCGGGTAGAAAGTTTTGGAGACAAAGCTGAATCGGTTACCCATTAACAGCAAAAAGAAGATGTCCGAAAAGACCGGTGATTCCGCCGGATTTTCCCGTTCCCGGGAATTTCTTTTCGAACATCTTCTTTCTTTTTCTCGAACTGATCTTTAACGAGGATCAAACGATTTACACCATGAATTGAATAACAAACCGGCTCCCTTTTCCCACTGCACTTTCCACCCGGATAGTTCCGCCATGCGCTTCCACAAAATCTTTGCTGATGGCTAATCCCAAACCACTACCCTGCACTTTCGTACCCGGTACCCGGAAATAACGATCGAATATGCTTTGGTGATAACGCGGATCGATTCCTTTCCCGAAATCCCGCACGAATATTTCCACAGCTTTGCCTTCTTGCCGGGCACCGATGATAATACGTCCGTTTTCGGGCGTATAATGAATCGCATTCGAAAGCAGATTGGTGAGCACCCAGGCTATTTTTTCACTGTCCACAAACAATTTGGCCATTTTCTCGGCATATTCCACTTCGATATGGCAACCGAAGCGTTCAGCTTGCACCCGATTAGCTTTGATAGCATACTCAATCAGTTCGATCGGTTTGGTTATTTTCGGATTCAATTGCAGTTTGCCCGTTTCCACCTGTGTCATTTTCAACAATTCGCCGGTGATTTCCAACAAGCGATTGCTACTTTCCCGGATACTCCCGGCCAAAACATGTTGCTCTTCGTTCATCTCTCCCACCCGTTTATCCTCCAGCAATTTCAGACTCATCAAAATGGCGGACACAGGAGTTTTCAATTCATGGGAAATAGTAGAAATAAAAGTGGTTTTCGCCGAATCGAGCTCCTTAAATTCAGTAATGTTTTTCAACAAGATCACATGGCCGGCCGCACCGTCCGGCCCGCCGGCACGAATCGGAACGTATTGCACTTGAAAATAGCTCTCTTTATTGTCGGCATAAATCTTGAGCGGCTCTTTATTATCGCCCGGCTGTACCAACTGCCGTATCAGCCGGCGCAACAAATCGTTTTTCAAGGCCAATTCAGGGGCCGAACGTCCGATCAACTCGTCGGCATCGAGATTCAAAATCACCAAAGCCTGCTGATTGGCAAACACCACCGTGCGCGCGGCATCCAGCCCCAAAATAGGTTCGTGAATACTGTCCACAATAGTTTCGATGTATTTTTTGGCCTGCAAAATATCGTTCAAAGTACTTTTGCGATATTCCGTCAACTTTTCGGCCATCCGGTTGAAAGAGTCGGCTACCAGAGCAAACTCCTGATATTTACCCAGATCGAGCCGCTTATCATAATGATGGTTGGCGATTTCCAAAATGCCCTCGGTCAACAAGCGGATAGGCTCATTGATGGAGCGCGGCAACTTCACCAGAAAAGCAAACGCGACGAGGATACAACAGACCCCCAACAGGCAAATCCAAAGCAATGCCTGACGGGCATTGGCATCGGCCACCTGGCTTTTCCGGTAGATGGAGGCCATGTTCAGGCTCATGATTTCATTCAAGGCCCCCCGCACCCGCCGTATGGCAGTGTCGCCGGGCTGCTTCTGCATTTCTTCATACCGGCTGACAAGGTGACCGGTAGCCACGTTCTCATCGACTTCGGTAATATTTTTTTTCTGCAACGCCAGGTTCTTCTCAAATTCGTGCCGAGCGATGGAGTCGGCCGGCAACTGATCGAGTACCGAAAGCATCCGGCGGGCATATAAAAGAGAATTATAATTGGCCGCCAGAATATTGCGGGTATCGGAAGTCATGTCGACGATGCTTTTCACCGCCAGGCTGCCCAACATCACCAGCATGACGAACAAAAGGCCGATGCCATAGATGAGCTTCGTCTTGATTTTCATATTAACAGATCGATTCATTTTACGAGGCGATTATAAGATCAATATGCAACAAAGATAGCTCATTGAGCAATTTCCGGTATTGGAAAACTGAAAATATCAGCGAAGACAGCCGGAAAGAAGGTTTTCCCATACAAACGGTGGTAATCTGCCTTTGGCGACATACCTCGACGATACTTCGGGAAAGATGCCGGGATTGTACTTGAATGACTTCGCCTCCCAACTCGGTAGCCAATTTGAAATGATTCGAGAGGTAGCGCTGGTTCGACAGCGGAATCCGGTCTGTGCTTTCACGCGGGATCTGTACATACAACACGTAGAATTTGGAATTATAGCGTGTGGCCAGCCGGGCTACTTTGCGGATCAATCGCCGGGGCGTTTTCTCGTGGCTGCTGATACAAGCCAGAAAACGTTCGTGACGCAGACCGACATTTTCGAACACGGAATTTTCCACCTTTTTTTCTACCCGTAGAGCGACTTCTTTTAAGGCCAGCTCGCGAAGCTGCAAAATATGATCCGATTGGAAAAAGTTCCCCAAGGCAAGTTGTATTTTCTCCGGAGGGTAAATTTTTCCCGCCTTCAACCGATTCACCAATTCATCGGCAGTCAGGTCGATGTTGACGACTTCATCGGCTTGTTCTAAAACGACATCAGGAATACGTTCTTTTACCTCGATGCCGGTAATATCCTGTACCGCTTCATTAAGCCCTTCCAGATGCTGGATATTGACAGCGGTAATTACACTGATACCGGCATCGAGAATATCCCGGACATCTTGCCAGCGTTTTTCATTTTTACTCCCCTCTATATTGGTGTGTGCCAGTTCATCGACAATAACCACTTCGGGGTGAAGGCAGAGAATCGCCTGCAAATCCATTTCTTCTACTTCTTTTCCCTTATAGAACAACCGACGACGCGGGATAAGCGTCAAGCCTTTTACCAGCGCCTCGGTTTCAGTCCGACCGTGGGTTTCGATGTAACCGATCCGGATGTCGATGCCGCTTCGAAGCAATTCGTGAGCTTCCTGGAGCATCCGGTACGATTTACCTACACCGGCAATCATGCCGATGTAGATTTTAAAATTTCCGCGACGGGATTTTTTCAGCAAATTCAAAAAGTGTCGTACGCTTTGTTCTCTATCCATTGGTCTGTTTTTTACCGCCCCGGTTTGAAAGTACATCCAAATACAAGCTGCGCATCCTCCAAACCAGGATTCCAGATAGCTTGAGCAAATATAGGGATAATAAACGAATCAGTGATCCGAATGTCAGTGGTTCCCTTCAACGCCACGTTGGTGACGGCAAACCCATCGGCAATCGGGTCGAAAAGTACGACGGCCAAAACAGTTTTCATATTTGTTTTCATTTTGCAGCGTATTGCTTGATTTAGTGCTGTGCCATTTCTTCCAAGGCCACATTCAGCTTTAAGACATTCACGGTAGGCGTACCGAACAAGCCCAATAAAGGCTTTTCAACCTGCTTCCCAACCAAGGCAGCCACCTTTTCTACCGGCAATGCGCGAGCCCGGGCCACCCGCCCGACCTGTACCAGCGCAGCCCGGGGCGAAATATGGGGATCCAGCCCCGAACCACTGGCCGTTACCATCTCGGCAGGCACTTCTTCTCGTTTCAAATAAGGATGATGAACAAGAAAACTGTCTATCCGCGCACGAACGTCGGCCAGGTACGCTTCATTGGAAGGACCTTTGTTGCTGCCCCCCGAGCTACCGCCATCGTATCCGCTGCCGGCACAGGAAGGACGTCCCCAGAAATAAACATCTTGCGTAAATAGCTGGCCGACATGGGCTGCACCGACTATTTTTCCGTTTAGTTTCACCCTTTCCACATTGCCTTGCCCCGGCGAAGCAACTTGAGCGAATACCCATAAAACAAATACATAACCTACGCTGAATACGACACAAAAAGCCAAGGTAAGCTTGAGTGATTTAAAAAGATTGGATACCATATGATGCTACATTTTATAATCGATTAATTAGTTACGGAATTTAGAAAAACAGGCTTACCGCCCTATCGATCAGTTTGATCCCGATAAACGGCGCCACTAACCCTCCTCCACCGTAAATCAGCAAATTGCGGCGAAGCAAAGCCGACGCGCCGATCGGCTTATAGGTTACCCCGCGCAAAGCCAAGGGGATCAGCATCGGAATAATGAGGGCGTTAAAAATAACAGCACTCAGGATGGCGCTCTCCGGACTATGCAAGTGCATGATGTTCAATGCCCCCAATTCGGGTATGGCCACCATAAACAGGGCCGGCACGATGGCGAAATATTTAGCCACGTCGTTGGCTATGCTGAAGGTAGTGAGCGTACCGCGCGTCATAAGCAGTTGTTTTCCAATCTCCACCACCTCGATCAATTTCGTCGGATCATTGTCGAGATCGACCATATTTCCAGCTTCTTTAGCAGCTTGCGTGCCGCTGTTCATGGCCACTCCCACATTGGCCTGGGCCAAAGCCGGGGCATCGTTGGTTCCGTCGCCCATCATGGCCACCAGCTTGCCTTCTTCCTGTTCTTTGCGGATGTAGTTCATTTTATCTTCCGGCTTCGCTTCCGCAATAAAGTCGTCGACCCCGGCTTTCTCGGCGATATACCGGGCCGTCAACGGATTATCGCCGGTTACCATCACGGTTTTCACGCCCATTTTACGTAAGCGCCGGAACCGTTCCTGGATACCGGGTTTGATAATATCCTGCAATTCGATTACCCCGATAATGGATTCGTTTTGCGAGACAACCAGCGGCGTTCCCCCGATGCCGGAAATCCGGCCCACAAGCGCTTCCACCTCGGCCGGATAGGGATGACCGGCCGCTTCCGACAAGCTCCGGATGGCATCGAACGCACCTTTCCGTATACGTGTGCCGTCCTTGAGATCGACACCCGAGCTTTTGGTTTCGGCCGAGAACCTAATCATCCGCGAGCCGGAAGTATTCAAATCGCCGATGCGTACGGCGTTTTCCCGTCCTAATTCAACGATAGATTTGCCTTCGGGGGTTTCATCCGATAAGGAAGCCAACAAACAAGCATGTACGAATACGGACGCATCAACGCCCGGAGCCGGATAAAAACGGGTGGCCTTGCGATTGCCGATGGTGATCGTACCGGTTTTATCCAGCAGCAGGGTATCGATATCGCCGGCTGTTTCTACCGCTCTGCCCGACTTGGTTATTACGTTGGCACGCAAGGCACGATCCATTCCGGCGATGCCGATAGCCGAGAGCAAGCCGCCGATGGTGGTGGGAATCAGACAAACAAAAAGCGAGATAAAAGCGGCAATCGTAATCGGAGCAGCCGAATAATCGGCCAGGGGTTTGAGTGTGGCGCATACGATGACGAAAATCAAAGTAAAACCAGCCAGCAGAATGGTCAGGGCGATTTCGTTGGGGGTTTTCCTGCGGGATGCGCCTTCTACCAAAGCAATCATTTTGTCGAGGAAGCTCTCGCCCGGCTGCGTGGCAACGCGTACCTTAATCCGGTCGGATAATACTTTGGTTCCCCCCGTAACCGAACTTTTATCACCGCCGGCCTCCCGGAT
Source organism: Tannerellaceae bacterium (assembly GCA_048403675.1). Lineage (GTDB taxonomy): Bacteria > Bacteroidota > Bacteroidia > Bacteroidales > Tannerellaceae > Parabacteroides. The sequence goes on from DBFJSK010000162.1 coordinate 7,547, forward strand.
GACGGGAGCCGATTCGCCGGTGATGGCGCTTTCGTCAATCGAGGCCAATCCTTCGATGATTTCTCCGTCGGCGGGGATGGTATCGCCTGCTTCACAAATAAAGACGTCGCCTTTTTTGAGTTGCGAACTGCTTACCGTCTTCACGATATTTTCCACCAATAATTTGGCCGGAGTTTCTTCGCGTGTTTTCCGCAAGCTGTCAGCCTGGGCTTTTCCACGCGCCTCGGCAAAGGCTTCGGCAAAGTTGGCAAACAGCAAGGTAAAAAACAAAATAATAAAAACAGAGAGGTTATACCCGAACGAAGCTTGCCCGGAAGTACCAGCGAAGGCGGACTGGCATGTCACGATCAGCATAACGAAAGTGACGATCTCCACAATAAACATAATCGGATTCCGGAACATCCGGCGGAGATCGAGTTTGACGAACGATTGTTGCACCGCCGCCCATAAGAGTGTTTTCTCAACTAAAGAGGTTGATTTAGTATCTTTCATTTTTTATTACGGATTATCATTAATACATACTGAAATATTCGGCAATCGGACCTAATGTAAGAGCCGGGAAGAATGCAAGAGCGGCCACAATAAAGATGACGCTGAAGGTCATCACGGCAAAAGTGGCGGTATCGGTCTTCAAGGTACCCGCGCTTTCCGGGATAAAGGCTTTCCGGGCCAACAAGCCGGCAATGGCTACTTGACCGATAATCGGCAGGTAACGGCTGATGATAAGGGCCAGCCCGGTAGTGAAATTCCAGAAATAAGTATTATCGCCCAGTCCTTCGAAGCCGGAACCGTTGTTGGCTGAAGCAGACGTATATTCGTACAGCATTTCGCTTAACCCGTGGAAACCGGGATTATTGAGCCAGCCTCCCTCGGCTTCGACAAAGCCGGGATGATGTACCCAATAGTAACAAGCCAGCGCCGTGCCGACCAGCACGACAAACGGATGTGCGAGGGCCACGATCGTGGCGATTTTCATTTCGCGCGCTTCCACCTTCTTTCCCAGAAATTCAGGCGTGCGTCCCACCATCAAACCGCTGATAAATACGGCGATAATCAAAAAAGTATAATAGTTCATCAATCCTACCCCTACCCCGCCGAACCAACAGTTGATTTGCATATTGAGCATTTCGATCATGCCGCTCAGAGGCATGGTGCTGTCGTGCATTCCGTTCACCGATCCGTTGGAGGTAACGGTCGTAGTGGCACTCCAAAGCGCAGTAGCGGCCGCCCCCAGCCGGGTTTCTTTTCCTTCCATCGCGCCGGCCTCTTGATCGATACCCAGGGCGTCTAGGGCCGGATTGCCCTTCATCTCAAAGTAGGTATTGACGGCCACGCCGGCCAAATAGGCAAACAGCATTACGCCGAATATCGAGAAAGCTAATTTCTTTCTTTTCAGATAGAAGCCGAACGCGAAAACCATGGCCATAGGCAGAATCAGGATGGCCCAGCATTCTACCATATTGGTCAGGTAAGTGGGGTTTTCCAAAGGGTGTGAAGAGTTGACGCCGAAATAGCCGCCTCCGTTGGTTCCCAATTGTTTGATCGGGATGATAGCGGCCGCCGGGCCTTGGGATATTTGTTGTTCGGCTCCTTCCAGCGTGGTAAGGGTCGTTTTTCCGTCGAAGCCCATCGGCGTGCCCTGCAAAATCAAGATAAAGCCGGCGATCAGGGAAAGGGGCAACAGGATACGGGTACAACTTTTCAGGAGATAATTCCAAAAATTGCCGATGGTCTGCGTAGTTTTGGCGGCCATCGCTTTGAACATGCCGGCCAGAGCGGCCATGCCGGTGGCGGCAGTAACAAACTGGAAGAGCATGATGACAAATAATTGGGTGAAATACGTCAAACCGCTTTCTCCGCTATAGTGCTGAAGGTTGCA
>DBFJSK010000163.1:0-1654 GCA_048403675.1 Tannerellaceae bacterium
GCAAAAGTAAAGCGCGCGAATTTAACATTTCTAATTTTGTGCAGCTTAAAAAAGCTACCGAAAATCAAGACAAGAATCATACTAATTAAATAAGAAATTCTATGAGTCAGACAGTAGACATACGTGAGTTGAACGAACGGATCGAAAGCAAAAGTTCGTTCATGAATATGATTACAATGGGCATGGACCAAGTAATCGTAGGACAGAAACATTTGGTTGAATCCTTATTGATCGGTCTGCTTTCAGACGGACATATCCTGCTCGAAGGGGTGCCCGGTCTGGCTAAAACCCTCGCCATCAAAACCCTCGCCTCGCTGATCGATGCCAAATACAGCCGGATTCAGTTCACCCCCGACCTGCTCCCGGCCGACGTGATCGGTACGATGATTTACAGTCAGAAAAGCGAAGAATTCCAGGTAAAACAAGGCCCGATCTTCGCTAATTTCGTTTTAGCCGATGAAATCAACCGCGCTCCGGCCAAAGTACAGAGCGCCTTGCTCGAAGCCATGCAGGAACGCCAGGTGACGATCAGCGAAAAAACCTACAAATTACCCGAACCTTTCCTGGTGATGGCCACCCAGAACCCCATCGAACAGGAAGGAACCTATCCGCTGCCCGAAGCCCAGGTAGACCGTTTCATGCTGAAGGTCATTATCAACTATCCCAAAAAAGAAGAAGAAAAACTGATTATACGCCAGAATATTTCCGGTATCAAACCCGACATCAAACCCATTCTGACGAAAGAAGAAATCCTGGATGCCCGCAAAGTGGTACGTGAAGTTTACCTGGATGAAAAAATCGAACGTTACATCGTCGATATCGTATTTGCCACCCGTTTCCCGCAGGAACACGGATTAGCCAATTTGGCGAATATGATTTCCTTCGGCGCTTCTCCCCGTGCCTCCATCAACCTGGCGCTGGCTGCCCGCGCCTATGCGTTTATCAAACGCCGCGGGTATGTGATTCCGGAAGATATTCGCGCCGTTTGCCACGACGTGATGCGGCACCGTATCGGGCTGAGTTATGAGGCTGAAGCCAATAACCTGACTTCGGAAGAAGTAATCAGCGAAATCCTGAATAAGGTAGAAGTGCCTTAGTATCCCTCTTTTTGAAGCTGCACGCGGCCGCCCGGCCGGTAGTTTTCCGGCGGGAACTTATCGCTTTTTCCCCCAGGCCGCGTTTAGCTTTTTATCCGAAGCGAAAATTTAGTAAAAAAGAGAAGGATCGATTCTATGGAAACAAGTGAGCTATTAAAAAAAGTCCGCCGCATTGAAATCAAGACGCGCGGCCTGTCGAAGAATATCTTCGCCGGGCAATACCATTCCGCCTTTAAAGGCCGCGGGATGGCCTTCAGCGAGGTCAGGGAATACCAGTACGGCGACGATATACGCGACATCGACTGGAATGTGACGGCGCGTTATGTCCGTCCCTACATCAAAGTGTTTGAAGAAGAACGCGAGCTGACCGTGATGTTGCTGGTCGATGTATCCGGAAGCCGCGACTTCGGTACGGTGAATGTGATGAAACAGGAGGTTATGACCGAGATTGCCGCTACCTTGGCTTTTTCGGCTATCCAGAATAACGATAAAATCGGCGTTATCTTCTTTTCGGATAAGATTGAAAAGTTCATTCCTCCCCAGAAAGGGAAAAAACA
>DBFJSK010000164.1:0-1863 GCA_048403675.1 Tannerellaceae bacterium
CGCGCCATACGGTGACGTATTACGCGCAGCAACTCGGCCTGACGTTGCCCCATTTTTGTACGACCATTAAAAAAGTATCGGGCAAGACGCCGCTCGAAACGATTGCCTCGCTTATCACCACCGATGCGAAGACCCAGCTTAAATCCACGGATACGCCGGTAAAAGAGATTGCGTTCTCGCTGGGCTTTCATAATCTGCCTTTCTTCAATAAGTACTTCAAACAGCATACGGGCCTCACGCCGCAGGAATACCGCAGGCAAGAACGTTCGAATCAGGTAGCAGGCCGGCCGGAAGATACGGACGAAGCAAAGGGCATCAACAAGTCCGGGGGGACGGACGACGCCCTGACAGACGCAGGGGCCTAAAAAACAAAAAGGGACAAACAAACATAGCACCTTCAACTCCCTCCCTCAGCCAACGCCAACGGCTAAAAAGAAAGCTGTCTCCACTCGGCCGGTACCTCTTAGCGTACCCGGACGGGGAGACAGCTTTTTCAGGGGATATTTATTTTCCTTGTAGTTCTAATTTTTCAATCAGTTCTGCCACATTACGTCCATCTATAAGCGCATGATGAGCGGAAATGGAAAGGGGGAGCAAAAATTTTTCATCCTTTTGTACCCATTTTCCGGTAGAAATGCGGGGTACGGAATCGCCTTTGCCGAAAGAAACAGCATGTTTCATTTCTGAAAATGCAAACCAGGGCAGAGCTGAATAACGAATAACATCCGGACGTCCTGTGTTTTGGGAAAAAGAAAGTCCGCTACTGTTTTTTACCCGCTCTATTTCTTTTTCTGCATTTTGTATAAATACATCCGGGTTGGCATCGTATTCAAAAAAACCGAAACCGAATGTCCCGTCTTCGCGACCGATAGTAGGCGATACATGGATAAGGTCGTACTTCACCACTTGCTCCCCTTCCATGCGTAGTTTGAAAGCCTCTGTTTCATTGACACATTTCAATAGAAAGTGCATGGAGTACAAGAAGAAAGATTTTTTTTCTTCTTTGCTTCGCTTGTAGATAGTCGTAAAATCGACTGACGTGGTCAGTCCGAAGAACGGGTCATCCAAAGCAGAAAAGAACTTGAAATGTTCTTTCCGGTTCCAATGTTCCAAATCAATAAATTGTTTCATGAATCAGGAATGTATTATTTGATGCTGTATTTTTTTGACAGGGTTCTTTTTCTTTTTCCGAATGCAGTTGCAAATGTACGAAAAAAGCTATTCCCCGGACAGCATGGAAGGGGTAACCGAACTTCTGCGCTGTTTGGCTTCGACGTGGCTTTCGCCGGCTGTCCCGCACAAAAAAACAGCGTGTAACGCATGCTGTTTCAGCAAAACCGTTACACGCTGCTCTTCTATGCTTTATCCGCCAGGAAGTTTTTAAACTTTCCGGGGGGAAGCGGGAAGACCGCTTTTTTACCAAATCACGACCCGGTCGGCCGGAGCCATATACATCGAATCGCCTTCCTGGATGCCGAATGCTTCATAGAAAGTATCGATATTTCTCAGGGCGGCATTTACCCGCCATTTACCCAAGGAGTGGGGGTCTATTTTGGTTAGGCGGCGGATTTCTTCGGGCCGGATATTTTGTCCCCATAGGGCGGCGTAGCCTAAGTAAAAACGCTGGTCGTCGGTAAAGCCGTCGATCGGAGCGGGCGTTTCTTTGCCGGCAAGGCTGTTGCGGTAAGCCTGGTGGGCGACTAATAAACCGCCGTGGTCGGCAATATTTTCACCTAAGGTAAAACGTCCGTTCGCATGTAGGGTATCGATCACGATGATCTGATCGTATTGGTCGGCCAGCTTGTCGGCCCGTTCCGTAAACCGGGCGGCGTCGGAGGGCGTCCACCAGTCAACCAGGTTGCC
>DBFJSK010000165.1:0-2028 GCA_048403675.1 Tannerellaceae bacterium
TCCGTATCGCAGGAATGGATGGCAAAAGTACGGTAAGCCTCGCTGGCCTCCGGAACAAGTTCCGCCAACGCTCTTTCCCAGTTATCTTTCGCATTATAAGCCTTTATATTCCAGGCATAGTCGGCCACGCCATATAAGGCAAGCTTGGAAGCTTCCCCATGTTCCATAGGATTACTTATTACGCCACAAGTTTCCTGATCGGTGAGTGTCGTGTCTAACCCGTACACCGGGGCTTGAAGAATGATATGGCGCACATAATCGGTCACCGGATAATTCCACCAATAATAAGCCGGCCGTTTGATACGTACATTGATCCAATCTAACGTTTCCCGGGTCAAGTCGCTACATACTACATCCCCTGTCCAGAACACCTTTATTTCCGGATGCAAGGTTTCCCCGTAAATAGCCAAACTTCCTTTCGGCGTAGGATCGGCCCATAATTTGGAGTAATCGGTGGGACAAACGGTAAGCGGGGAAACATCTCCTTTGGGTTTTACGAATTCATCCGTCAGGCGATTGAGCAGTTCTGTCTGTTTCAACGGGTTGGTGCCTTCGCCGGAAATGTCGTCAAAGAAAATGGCGAAATGGCGTACCCCCAGCTCATACATCCCATTGAACTTATTGACCAGGTTTTGGTAATCTTCCTCATTCCACTTAATATCCTGCCCCGGATGGATCGCCCAAACAAAGTCTACCCGGTTGCGGCGTGAGGCCTCGATCAAATCCTTGATGTTCCGGGCTTCGTTCTCCGGATAAGGCAGCCGCCAGTTGGGGCAACTGTGGAAGGGGTCGTCTTTGGGACCGTATAAATAGGTGTTCAGTTTGAATTTCCCGTAAAAATCGATCAACGACATTCTTACCTCGTGCGACCAGGGTGTGCCGTAAAATCCTTCCACCACGCCCCGGTTAGGCAGATCGGGATAATCGTTGATGACCAGATAAGGTAATTCTCCCTTGGCGGCAGCCGGGCTTTCCAGCAATTGGCGTAAAGTCTGGATGCCATAAAAAGCCCCTCTTTCATCGTAGCCTGCAATCGAGATGCCTTTTTTATCTATCCGCAGGCTATAGGCGCCGGATTGTTTTTTTACGCCTTCTTTCGAGGCTGTTTTGTCTCCGAAATCAATCGTCAGCTTTATGCCTTTCCCACTGGGTGCGATAAAATCCAGATCGGTAGCAAACTTTTTCTGTTTATCTTTTACCTGCAGGCCGGCGGAGATGTTCAAACGGTTGTTTTTATCGATGGCTAATTGCTGGGGAGTAGGATTGATGATAAATTCCCGGTTCTCTATTTTCTTTCCGGGTATTTGTAGCACATGTTGCGCTTCCGAGCGTTGAGACGACAAATCGAAGTCGGTCTCTTGGGCTGCCAGGCCGCCGCATAAGAAGGCGGAGCTAATTCCTACGATGAACGATTTTTTGTTTATCATTTTCATTAGATTGGTGTTTTTAGTAAATCAATGGGAAGCAAATTTAGTATATTTTGTAGCATGGGAAATTGTCTGGGAACAAAAAGCGTCCCCCCGACTCTATCTTTTTGTCGGAGAACAAAAAGATGCGTCTGTTTTTTTAAGATATTTGCAAAAAATGCGCGAAGATAGGGGGGCCGGCAGGCCGCAAGCAGACCGGCGTCTGCGTTCGACACTCTCTTTGCCGCCTAAAACTAAGGGAACGTCAACTAGTATGGTAAATGTAATCAATAAAATAACTTCTTTGTATCCGATGTCCGACGAGACGATACAAACGTTGAAAAAACACGTCAGCTACGTTCATTTTCCGAAGAAGTCTGCCTTGATACAAGCGGATACATGCGGTGGATAGCTTTTTTTATAGAAAAAGGAATAACCCGTTCTTTCTGGCTGGTGAATCAGGAAGAAATAACTACTTCGTTTGCCTGGGAAGGGAGTATTGTATTCAGTATGGACGAGTTGTATTATGGGAAAACAAGCGAGGAATTTGTGGAAGCCGTGGAAGAAGTGGATGCGTACCGGATAGCCGTGACGGCTTTAACGCATTTGTTTGAGACTAATA
>DBFJSK010000166.1:0-1735 GCA_048403675.1 Tannerellaceae bacterium
ACAGGAATAAATTTATTTCCATTGTGAACTGCAATCGTGTGGCCTACAAAATCAGGCGAAATCATTGAAGCTCTTGCCCATGTCTTAACGACCGCTTTCTTGCCCGACTCATTCATGGAGAGGACCTTCTTTTCAAGCTTTACATTAATATACGGGCCTTTTTTTAGCGAACGACTCATAGTTTACTTAAATTATTCAGGGTTATTTCTTTCTTCTTTCAATAATGTACTTTGAAGAATGCTTCTTAGGAGCTCTTGTCTTCAAGCCCTTAGCATATAAGCCATTGCGTGATCTAGGATGACCTCCGGAAGCACGACCTTCACCACCACCCATGGGGTGATCTACCGGGTTCATTACGACACCGCGGTTGCGAGGACGACGACCTAACCATCTAGAGCGACCGGCTTTACCTGATTTTTCGAGACCATGGTCTGAATTGCCTACCGCACCAATTGTAGCTTTACAAGCTGCCAGAATCTTTCTTGTTTCACCAGAAGGCATTTTGATAATTGCATAGGCGCCTTCTTTAGAAGTCAGCTGAGCGAATGCACCGGCGGAACGTACCAATTTGGCACCCTGACCCGGACGAAGCTCGATGTTGTGAATAATTGTACCAACGGGAATATTTGCCATAGGCAAAGTATTACCTACCTCAGGAGCGGCTTCGCTTCCTGAAACCACTGTCTGGCCAACTTCCAATCCGTTCGGAGCGATGATGTAGCTCTTTGCTCCGTCGGCGTAATAAAGTAAAGCGATACGAGACGTACGGTTAGGATCGTACTCGATAGACTTTACTGTTGCAGGAATGCCATCTTTATTTCTCTTGAAATCGATAAAACGGTACTTCTGTTTGTGACCGCCACCAAGATAACGCATCGTCATCTTACCTGTGTTGTTACGACCACCTGTACTTTTTTTACCTGTTACAAGAGACTTCTCTGGTGTACTTGCAGTGATTTTATCAAATGCACCAATAACTTTGTGTCTCTGCCCCGGTGTTGTGGGCTTTAATTTACGTATTCCCATTTCTCTTTTTAGATATTACTAAAGAAATCTATTGTTTCTCCTTCTTTCAACGTTACGATTGCTTTCTTAAAAGCCGGCTGCTTGCCGTTGATAATGCCCGATTTCGTGTAACGGCTTTTCTTTTTGCCGGAGTAGTTGATGGTATTCACATCAACTACAGTTACGCTGTACATATCTTCAACAGCTTTTTTGATCTCCAACTTGTTGGCATCAGGAGAAACGCGAAAACCATAGCGATTAGGCATCTTTTCGGTAATCGCCGTCTGCTTCTCAGTTACGATAGGTTTAATGATAATTCCCATTATTTTACTCCTTATGCGTTAAAAAGTTTTTCAACAACTGCGACCGAACTTTCGGTCAGAACCAGATTAACAGCGTTTAACACACTGTATGTATTTAAGTCAGAAGCAGTTATTACATTTGCCTTTTCTAAATTACGAGCCGACAAATATACTAAATTATTTTTCTCCGGTAAAACCATAAGTAACTTTTTACCAGCCACTTTCAGGTTTTTAGCAATTGTTACGAATTCTTTCGTTTTGGGAGCTTCCATGGTGAAATCTTCCACTACGACAATTGCGTTGTTCTTTGCTTTATAAGCCAAAGCTGATTTGCGGGCAAGAGCCTTTACCTTCTTGTTCAATTTGAACTCATAGTCGCGGGGCTTCGGACCGAAAACGCGGCCGCCGCCTACCAATACCGGAGAGTT
>DBFJSK010000167.1:0-3354 GCA_048403675.1 Tannerellaceae bacterium
TTTACCTAGATAAGGATTTAAAAATATACGGTTTCACGCTATCCTTTCCGTCCAAAGAAAAGTCCCAACTGCTTGAATACGAAGATCTGTTTTTCCAATTCGGAAATGAGTTAAAGAAAATCGATCTTTCCGTTTATCTCCGACCCTATACCAAAGAGCGCTTTCAAGGAAGCATCTATTACCTTTTCTTCAGTCGGCTCAAGGGCATGTCGGAAGGCAAACGCTTCAATCCGGAGAGCACAATATAGGCATTCCGGAAAAACAAAGGGTATGGCTCGACAATGGCCATACCCTTTGCTTTTTACTTTCGCCTTCGGCTGCCTTATAAAACCGCCTTATATTTCGTCTCTCCGATTACAACTACATAACGACCCTCTGGTAAACAAATCGTTTTCGTACAGCATACCAGCCGGTTGGAAAGTAAACTACCAGGTACTGAATATACCCCACACGAGCCTCCGTGGCCGGTTCGATCACCAAAGTTCCGGCTCTGGTATACAGCTTTATGACGTTCGCCACAATCGGAATGCTGATAGACAACAAGGGGCATATCCGGTGATTGTATTTATCCCAAATCATAAAAGATTGTAAAGATACCGCTGTACATTTCCACCGCACCATTTATCTCGTATTGTGCCAAAGCAGACGTACCAATGACCCTACTTGCAGTCAAATACATGATTATCGCATGAATCATGCACTTGCTTAGTTAAACGAAAATAATCTTGATTGAATTCTTTTAGGTCCTTAGTAAAAAGGATGTCACACGAACACACCTACCCATCCTTGTTCATCACAATAGCATTGACATCATCGCTATACTTGAATTTTGGAAGATATACTTCATGTTGTTTATCACAAATCTTTTATACTCTTGGTTAATCATTATTACATGACCTTATTTGTAGTTCATATTTATTTAAACTGTTGTCAATACTCATCTCATATTCTTTAAGACCTTTTTCTACAGCAATGCGGTGAAGTATTTTCTTGTTAATATTGGAAATATGCAGTCCGTAGTAGATAGCATTAGGTTGATATTGAATTGACGGATGCGAAGCTATTGTATTGGCTAAATTTATTAGTCTCCATTCCTTTTCGTATTCCCAGTCTTTAGATTTGTATAGTGATGCCTTCATGTGGGCTAGCTTATCTGTTTCTTTTGTTGGCATTGCCAAGCATTGTCCCACAGCCCAAGCAAGTAACGAACTGCTGTCGTATCTTTTATCGGAATATATTACCGGGCTAATTATTACACCTTCAATTGGTTTTTCAGATATTAATGCTTCAAAATCATAGGCAAGAGCGAAGCCTGTATGATAATCTGCATAATGCGCCCACATCGTAACAGAGTTTATTGATTCGCTGAAACAAGCGAAAGAACTGGCATTACGCAATAGGGGTGCTAGTTCGTTCAACTTACAAATTAGGGTATTTGTGATGCCGGCAAGATTCTCCACCAACTGTTTTTCATCCCCCACAGCATCATTGCTTTTTATTGCATTAGTCTTGCATTCATCCAAGAATTCTTGTGGAAATAGTTGTTTTATATTTTCAGGGATCTCGCCTCCTTGCCGTAAATATGCACACATAGCTTTAATAATACACAACAGAAATTGAGAATTTATTTCCTGTAAAGGAGCAAGATTAGCAGAAATAAGGGTATCGTAAGGGTCGTTGTAATCTTTGGCCCGGGAGCAGAAAATCATACCTTTATCCAATGCATCCAGAGAATATTCATCAACTTTTCTATAGCGGTAAAGTTGCTTTGGAAGAAGTTCCATAATTATTTTTGCGATAGGACTTAAATATCTCTTCTCATCAGTACAATTCCCTGGTATAATTGTCTTTTCTAATAGGTCTGCAAAATTCTGTCGAGTAACTAAATTGTCATTCATGTTGTGTTTTGTTTATTTTGTTTTTAATTCCATTATTTCTTCCACAAACTCATCAAACACTACCTTCGTAGTCGTTCACATCCCAAATATCCGTCTTCCTCGGTCTCTTTCAATCCTTTTCTGGCAAATCAAACTCCACAAAAAGACGGTTAACCGTTTAAATGTTTTTATTTATCTTTAAATTTAAGACAAAGATTCGTTTTCTTTTTAGCGCCTATCGTTGCCCTGAAAGCCTTTCGGCCTCTTGAATCGACGCTTCTGAACAGCCCATCCAAAAAGGCACAAGAAAGGCCACCCCCCTCCCGGCCCTTCGGAAACGTTGTTCCTAAAGTATTTCGCTCCACTTTATAAACCCGTTTCCTGTCCGGAGATAAGGGACAGCCTTTTCTTTCTACCGATTACCGATTCGGATCAATAGGCATAAATACCCGTTTCCACCGGCATTATCTTTCCATCCGGATCTAATACGCGCAGTTGCAAGGTACCGCCGTTATGATCGAAGTATTTCACTTCGATGGGGTGAAGCCCGCGGGCCAGCGCTTTCTGTCCCGTCATCTCGCGCGGAGAATGCGGGCCGTCGTTATCGATCACCATTTCGTCGTCGATCTTCAACCAGCTCCCGTCGTCAGACAACAGTTGGAAAGTATAAATCCCGTCCGACGGCGCATTGAAAAATCCCGTAATCGCCAAACCGATATTTCCTTTCACCTGCTCGGGAATCACCACATCGGCCACCTCGTACGTACCCTTTACCGGAGCCGCTTCGATCTCTGCACAACGATCTCCTTTGTATTCATGCCAAACCGCTTGCAAACCGGTATGCACAGGCACGGCTTGCACAGCCGGCGCACATTCGCTCTTGATGAAGCGCGTCTTCACAATATCGCCCTTCTTGCCGTTGGGGCGGAACGTACGGAAGGTGAAATCGGTTGTCTCCGTTACCTTCACCGGCTCCGTATATAAAGCCGATTCCAAGGTCGGGATGCTGCCGTCGGTTGTATACCGGATCTGCACGTCGGGCGCCAGGCAAGAAACATTCACTTCTCCTTCGCCGATAAACGCATTCGTTTCATAGAACCCCTCCAGATCAGGCAAGCGATAATTGATGTTCATCCGATCCAAACGCGGCAATTGAGCAACCATCCGCTGCTCGAACTCTTCCCAGTTCTTAGCCGAAGGCTCTACCCAGGCAATTTCCGCCAAAGCCAGCAGGCGCGGCATCACCATGTACTGCATCCTTTCGCGCGAGGGAATCCATTCGCACCACAGGTTAGCCTGCACGCCCAGAATCAAATCTTTTTGGGCCGCGCTGAGTGTATCGATCACCGGTTCGTAATCGTATACGCCGCGGAGCGATTTCTTATCCTGCTGATAATCGAAATAAAAGTTGGCATTCGGACTCATAATCGCATGGTTGCCCTGAGCGGTGGCCGTAGGTACGGCCAGAGGCGACCAG
>DBFJSK010000168.1:0-4057 GCA_048403675.1 Tannerellaceae bacterium
ATGCTTCTTTTATTTTCCGCATCCTGTAGCCGGGAAAAGAAAGAAGTTGTCGTCGTAGCCTTCGATCCGGAAAAAACCTATACGATGAAAGCCAACGACGTCTCTTCCCTGATCTCCGATTCAGGCATCACCCGTTACCGGCTCAAGGCAAAAGAATGGCTTGTGTTCGGCAAGGCGGCCGATCCCCATTGGTATTTTCCGAAAGGAATTTACGTGGAGAAATTCGACACCCTCTTTCGCACCGAAGCCAGTATCAAAGCCGACACCGCCTATTACTTTGACAAAAAAGGGTTGTGGGAACTCATCGGCAACGTCGAAATAGAAAGCCTGCAAGGCGAACATTTCGAAACCCCCCATTTGTTTTGGAACCAAAAAGAAGAAAAAGTCTACTCCGACCAATATATCCGCATCGAACAAGCCGACAAGGTCATTACCGGTATCGGATTCGAATCCAACCAGAACATGACCCAATATAAAATATTCAACTCCCAAGGTATTTTCCCTGTAAGCGAGAGCCGTCCCGATTCCATCGCCGCTGATACTATCCCCGCCGGCACCGCGACGCCTCCCGACTCCCTAACGACAGACGAAAAGTGAATACGCTGACTTACATATTGATTTCCTTAGCCTTCTCCGCCTTTTTTTCCGGCATGGAGATTGCTTTCATCTCGTCGAACAAGCTCCGCTACGAACTCGACAAAAAAAACAAAAGCCTATCCAGCAAAATACTCGGAATCTTTTATCGGAACCCGAATCTGTTTATTTCCACCATGCTGGTAGGAAATAACATCGCCCTGGTCGTCTACGGCCTCCAGATGGCCATCGTATTGGAACCCTTCATCGCCCGCTTCGTGACCAACGAAGCCCTGATCGTCTTTATCCAATCCATCATCTCCACCCTTTTGATCCTGTTTACCGGCGAATTCATCCCGAAAACCATTTTCAAGCTCAACCCCAACCTCTCGCTCAACCTCTTTTCCGTCCCCCTCTTTATCCTATACATTATATTATACCCACTTTCCAAACTATCCTCGCTTCTGTCGTACCTCTTCCTCAAACTGGGCGGTGTGAAAAACCTGAATAGCAAAACCAACCATACCCTCGGCCGGGTCGATTTGGACTATTTCATTCAGCAAAGCATTGAAGATGCACCCCAACACTCCGACATCGATACCGAAGTGAAAATATTCCAGAACGCCCTCGACTTCTCGAAAGTACGCCTTCGCGACTGCATCGTGCCCCGCACCGAAATCGTAGCCTGCGCTGCCACCGTAGGCATCGACGAGCTCCGGACGAAATTCATTGAAACCGGCCTGTCGAAAATCCTGGTCTACCATGAAAACATAGACGATATAGTGGGCTATATCCACTCCTCGGAACTTTTCAAACATCCCGACGATTGGACCGAAAGCATCAAATCCGTCCCTATCGTACCCGAAACGATGGCCGCCAACAAACTGATGAAACTGTTGATGCAGGACAAAAAAAGCCTGGCCGTGGTGGTCGATGAATTCGGAGGCACCTCGGGCATTGTCACCCTGGAAGACCTGGTAGAAGAAATCTTCGGAGAAATAGAAGACGAACACGATATGAAATCGCATATCGCCAAACAAGTATCCGACAACGAGTATGTACTCTCGGGCCGCATGGAAATCGATACGCTGAACGAAATGTTCGATCTGGAGCTGCCCGAATCCGACGACTACGTCACCATCGCCGGACTGATTCTGCATTTCTACCAGAATTTTCCCAAGCTCAATGAAACGGTGACGATCGAGGGATTTACCTTCAAAATTGTCAAGGTAACGGCTACGAAAATCGAACTCGTACGTATGAAAGTAGAGAATGGATAAAAAAAACGCATGAAATGAGGTGGTAATTCCTTTTTTTCGTATCTTCGTGCCCTTAAAATGTGAAATAATAAACTTTAAAAAATAAAAAAGATAAATGGCTACGCTGGAAAAAATTAGAAGCAAAGCTGGACTGCTGGTACTCATCGTGGGATTGGCATTGTTCGCTTTTATCATTGGAGACTTTTTGAACTCAGGTTCTACGTATTTCAGGCAATCGCAAGAACGGATTGCGAAAGTTGACGGGGAAATAATTAAAATCCAAGACTATCAGAACCGCGTCGACGAAATGGCAGAGATGTATAAAATGCAGACCGGCCAAAGCAGCCTGCCCGAAGAATATATGACCCAGATCCGCCAGTCGGTATTCGACGGCATGATCCAGGAAATCGTGCTCGACGAAGCCACGAACGAATTAGGCATGACCGTCAGCCCCGAAGAACTCTTCGACATGGTACAAGGCGAAAACATCTCCCCGCTCATTCAGCAAATGCAGATGTTCGCCAATCCGCAGACCGGCCAGTTCGATAAAGCCGCCCTGTTGAATTTTCTCAAAGCGATCGATACCGACAATATGGCCGGTTATCCCGCCGAACAACAGGCCGAACTAATCAAAGCCAAGAACTTCTGGTTATTCTGGGAAAAGAACATCAAACGCCAACGTTTGGAACAAAAATATACCACCCTGTTGAGCAAAGCGATCGCCCCCAACAAGCTGGATGCCAAAGAAGCCTTCGACGCCAATGCCGAAAGCGCCGACATCGTATACGCCATGCAGTCGTATGCAACGGTGCCCGATTCGACCATTCAGGTAAGCAAGAGCGAAATTGAAAAATTATACAACCAACGCAAAGAACTCTTCAAACAAAAAGAAGGCCGTCTGATTAAATACATCGCTGTAGACATTCGCCCCAGCAAAGAAGACTACGACAAGGCCCAGGCCGAAATGGAAGAACTGAAAAGCGAATTGGCCGGCTCGGTGAAAGTAGCCGACGTGGTAAATGAAAATTCCGAAGTTCCCTATATGGACGCTTTCTTTACCGAAAAAGCTTTCGACCCCGAATTAAAACAATTTGCCACCACAGCCGAAGTAGGCGCCGTATACGGCCCGGTATTCGAAAACGACAAATACCGTTTGTTCAAGCTGGTCGATAAAACGACAGCCCCCGACTCTGTAAAAGTAAGCCACATCATGCTGGCCGGTAAATCGGAAGCCGAAACAAAAGCCCTAGCCGACAGCCTTCTGAACGTATTGAAAAACGGCGGCGACTTCGAAGCCCTCGCCAAAGAATTCTCGGCCGACCAGGCCGCAGAAAAAGGCGGCGAACTGGGTTGGTTCACGGAAGCCACTGCGCTGAGAGGCGTGAACGAAGACTTCAAGAATGCCGTCTTCTCCACACCGGTAAATAATGTAACGGTTGTAAAATCCCTGTACGGCACCCACCTGGTGAAGGTAACCGACAAGACGCCGAACGTAGCGAAATACAAAGTGGCCGACATCGACATGACCGTTTCTCCCAGCTCGAAAACGTACAGCAACATCTATAACGAACTCAACCAGTTCCTATCACAGAACAATACGATGGCTAAAATGGAAGCCAATGCCAAAGAAGCCGGTTACAACCTTGTTTCGGATGTAACGATCACCGGTGCCGACCAAGTGCTGGGCACCATCAAAAACTCGCGTCCGGTTATTCGCTGGGCTTTCCAGAACGATAAAGGCAGCGTATCGGAAATTTTCGAATGCAACGATAAGTTCGTCGTAGCCGCCATCCAGAACGAATTGCCCGAAGGCTATCGTTCGGTAGACATGGTTGCCCCGTCGTTGAAAGCCGAACTCATCAATCAGAAGAAAGGCGAAAAAATCGCAGCTGAACTGGCCGCCAAGAACCTGACTTCGGTAGATGCGTACGCCCAAGCAATGAATAGCTCCACCGATTCCGTAAAATACATCAGCTTCGGTACCCGCCGCATCGCAGGCATCGGCGTAGAACCGAAATTGAATGCCCTGGTTTCCCTGGCGGAAGTAGACAAAGTAAGCGCACCGGTAGCCGGCAACAACGGCGTGTATGTCTTCAAGGTATATGCTAAAAACAAAGAAAATAAAACCTTCAACGAAGCCGAAGAAATCCGCGCTATGGATGCCGCCAATGCATATCGTTTCCAATACCAGACAATTCAATCGCTGGTGAATAAGGCCGATGTAG
>DBFJSK010000169.1:0-13559 GCA_048403675.1 Tannerellaceae bacterium
GGCTGGCCGGCAATGTGGGTCATAGCCTGGCCCTTCAGGTAGCGGAAACTCCTCACCGGGTGTATGTTATCGAATTGAGCAGCTTCCAGCTCGATAATATGTACGATTTCAAAGCCGATATTGCCGTTTTGCTGAATATAACACCCGATCATCTGGATCGTTATAATTATGAGATGCAGAACTATATTGATGCAAAGTTCCGGATCATCCAGAACCAGACGGCAAGCGATGCTTTCGTGTTCTGGAATGATGACCCTATTATCGCCCGCGAGATAGCCAAACGCCGTCCCGCAGCGACTTTATATCCTTTCGCCCGGACGCATGAAGCGGGCGTGAAGGGGTATGCCGATCAAAATAAATTAGTGATTGAAACGTCAAATGGTACATTTACAATGGAACAAGATTTATTAGCATTGACGGGCACGCACAACCTGTACAACTCGTTGGCGTCGGGGATTGCGGCCAAGATTGTAGACATCCATGATGAAAAGATCCGGGCGTCTCTGAGCGACTTTACCGGCGTGGAACACCGGCTCGAAAAGGTGGCGCGGGTCAGAGGGGTGGATTATATCAACGATTCGAAAGCGACGAATGTGAATTCTTGTTGGTATGCGTTGCAGAGTATGGCAACGCCGGTGGTGTTGATTCTGGGAGGTACCGACAAGGGAAATGATTATTCGGAAATCGAGGAGTTGGTGAAGAAGCGGGCGCGGGCCCTTATTTTCCTGGGGGCCGACAATGCGAAGTTGCACGCTTTTTTCGATGGAAAAGTGGCGCGGATAGAAGATGCCCGTTCGATGGAAGAGGCGGTTTCGAAAGCGTATAAACTGGCTGTGAAAGGAGATACCGTCTTGCTTTCGCCTTGTTGCGCGAGTTTCGACCTTTTCCGCAGTTATGAGGACAGAGGCGATCAGTTTAAAGCCGCGGTGCGGAATTTATAATAAAAGGCCGGAACGAAGGGCGGGGGCGGCCCCTGGTTTCCCTGCCCCTACAGCTAAAAAGAATACAAAATGGATCTGGTTAGTAAATTATTCAAAGGCGACCGGGTGATCTGGATCATCTTTATGTTCCTTTGCTTTATTTCGGCGGTGGAAGTGTTTAGCGCCACGAGTACGATCGCGTATAAAAATGCCAATCATTGGGCGCCGATCGTACGGCATGCTACTTTCCTCTTGGGGGGCTTCGTGCTGGTGCTTCTTTTGCACAATGTCCCTTGCCGGTTTTTCCCCGCTTTCATTCTGTTGCTTCCCGTTTCGGTGTTGATGCTGATCCTTACGCCGTTTATCGGGGTGAGCGCCAACGATGCGCATCGCTGGCTGGAGCTGTTCGGCGTGCAATTTCAGCCGTCGGAGTTTGCCAAGCT
This sequence comes from Tannerellaceae bacterium, assembly GCA_048403675.1. Lineage (GTDB taxonomy): Bacteria > Bacteroidota > Bacteroidia > Bacteroidales > Tannerellaceae > Parabacteroides. Next base: position 1,364 of record DBFJSK010000169.1, read on the forward strand.
GGCCTGTATCGTGTTTATTGCGTTTTTGCTGAGCAAGCGGGGAAGGTTTACGGAAAATCAGATATTCAAGTATATCCTGATCGGGGTGGGCACCAGTTGCATCCTGATTCTGCCGGAGAACTTCTCGACGGCGTTTATGCTGTTCGGCGTCAGTTATCTGTTGATGTTTATCGGGCAGCTTCCTATCCTGAAACTGGTGAAACTAGGGGGCGTGCTGTTGCTGGCGCTGGCCTTGTTCGTGACGGCGCTGATCGTGATGCCCGAAGGGGTGCTGAGATACATTCCCCGGGCGATGACCTGGAAAGAGCGTATTGCCGATTTTACCCATAAAGATAAATCGGCCGATGGGGCGACGTATGTGATTAACGACGATAATTACCAGGTATCGCATGCCAAAATAGCGATCGCCCGGGGCGGTTTGCTCGGACAGATGCCGGGACATGGGCAACAACGGGATTTTCTGCCCCAGGCGTATTCCGATTTTATTTATGCCATTATAATCGAAGAGCTGGGATTGGTGGGCGGCATCTTCGTGTTGTTGCTTTATATTATGCTTTTGGTCAGGGTAGGCATGATCGCCCGCAAATGCGATAAGCTTTTTCCGAAATTCCTGGTGCTGGGTTGCGGCTTGCTGGTCGTGGTGCAGGCGCTGGCCAATATGGCGGTGGCGGTGAATCTGATTCCGGTTACGGGGCAACCCATGCCGTTGGTAAGCCGCGGAGGAACCTCCACGGTCATCTCCTGTATTTATTTCGGCATTATCCTGAGTGTAAGCCGTTTCGGAGCCGGTATGGGGAATGAGGAAGAAGATGAGGAGGAAGAAGGTGCGGATGAGAACGCGCAGGGTGTGGAAAATACCGCCGACGAGGGCCTGGCGGCCGCTTCGGTTGGTGTAGCCGGGGAAAGCGTTTCCGGCGAAGAGGAAAATCCTTTCACCGCTGTAGCGGGGAGGAAGGTTGAAACGATAACAGAAACAAACGTATGAAAACATACCGTGTTATTATAAGCGGCGGTGGAACCGGGGGGCATATTTTCCCGGCTATTTCCATTGCCAATTCGTTCCGGAAACGTTTTCCGGAAGCTGAAATTTTGTTTGTCGGGGCCGAAGACCGGATGGAAATGGAAAAGGTGCCGGCAGCCGGTTATCCCATTGTCGGGTTGCCGGTGAGCGGTTTCGACCGGTCGAGCGTGTGGAACAATGTCCGGGTGGTAGGCCGGTTGTTGAAAAGCCTGCGTCTGGCTAAAAAAACGATCCGCGATTTCAAACCGGATATTGCGGTCGGCGTCGGAGGCTATGCCAGCGGGCCTACCTTGTGGATGGCGGCTTCGTTGGGCATTCCTACGTTGATACAGGAACAAAATTCGTATGCAGGCGTCACGAATAAGTTGCTGGCCAGAAAGGCCGGCAGAATTTGCGTGGCGTACGACCGGATGGAAAAGTTTTTCCCTTCCGAGCGGATTGTCCTGACTGGCAATCCGGTGCGGCAGAATTTGATGGATGCCCTGGACAAACGCGAGGAAGCGTTCGCCTTTTTCGGCCTTTCGCCCGAGAAAAAAACGATTTTGGTGGTAGGGGGCAGCTTGGGGGCCCGCACGATTAACCGGAGCATACAGGGCGGATTGGATGCCTTCTTCGCGTCGGATGTGCAGGTGATCTGGCAAACCGGCCGTTATTATTATAACGAAGCTTCGAAGCACCTGAAAGCGTACCGGGGAATGCCGGTGTGGTGTTCGGACTTTATCACCCGGATGGATTATGCCTATGTGGCGGCCGACCTGGTTATTTCGCGGGCCGGGGCGAGTTCGATTTCCGAGCTTTGTCTGCTTAAAAAACCGGTCGTGCTGGTGCCTTCGCCGAACGTGGCGGAAGACCATCAGACGAAAAATGCCCAGGCGCTTGTTGATAAAGGAGCTGCGGTGATGGTAAGCGATCGTGAAGCCGAAAGCCGGCTGGTGGCTACGGCCTTGCAAATTGTGCGCGATGAAGTGCGCCTGGATGCGTTGAGCAAGCAAATCGGTTGTTTGGCGCTCGAACAAAGCGCCGAGCGGATCGTGGATGAAATGGTAAAGATTATAGAAAGATAAAATGGATATGACAAAAATAACGGCTGTCTATTTCGTGGGTGCCGGCGGTATCGGAATGAGCGCCTTGATCCGGTATTTCCTGTCTAAAGGAAAACAGGTGGCCGGATACGACCGTACGCCTTCCGGTTTGACGGAACAACTGAACCGCGAAGGCGCCCAAATTCATTATGAAGATCGGCCGGAACTGATTCCGGAGGCGTTTCGGAATCCGGCTGAAACGCTGGTTGTCTATACGCCGGCCGTTCCGGAGACGCATGCGGAACTTGCTTTTTTCCGCTCCGGCGGATTCGAGGTGATGAAACGGGCCCGGGTATTGGGCGAGATTACCAATTACAGCCGCGGGTTATGCGTGGCCGGAACCCACGGCAAGACGACTACTTCCTCGATGTTGGCGCATTTATTGAAGCAGTCGTCCGTCGATTGCAACGCTTTCCTGGGGGGGATTCTGAAAAATTACGATAGTAACCTGATGCTGTCCGAGGGGAGCGACCTGACGGTGATTGAAGCCGACGAGTTCGACCGATCGTTTCATTGGCTTACTCCTTATATGGCGGTGATTACCGCCGCCGATCCGGATCATTTGGATATTTACGGCACGGCGCAGGCTTACCGGGAAAGTTTCGAAAAGTTTACTTCCTTGATCCGGCCTCACGGCGTTTTGCTGATGAAAAAAGGAATTGCCCTCACGCCCCGCTTGCAACCCGGCGTGAAGCTGTATACCTATTCGGTTACAGAGGGAGGCGATTTCCATGCCGAACATATCCGGATTGGGGGCGGAGAGATTCTTTTCGACTTTGTGGGGCCTGGCATCCGGATTGAAGATGTGAGGCTGGGCGTACCGGTGAAGGTGAATGTGGAAAACGGCGTGGCCGCAATGGCGTTGGCCTGGATGAACGGAGTAACGGCCGAGGAAATGAAAACGGCGATGGCTAGCTTTGCCGGGCCGCGTCGGCGTTTCGATTTTCATCTGAAGAAACCGAATGTGGTGCTGATCGACGATTATGCGCATCATCCGGCCGAATTGAAGGCGAGTATTCTTTCGGTGAAGGAATTGTTTGCCGGCCGCCGGGTGACGGGGATTTTCCAGCCGCATCTGTATACCCGTACCCGCGATTTCGCCGACGATTTCGCCGCCAGCCTTTCTTTGCTCGACGAATTGATCTTGCTGGATATTTATCCGGCGCGCGAGGAACCGATTCCGGGCGTTTCTTCCGAACTTATTTTCGATAAAGTGACGATTGCCGATAAACGGTTGTGTCCGAAAGCGCAATTGCTCGATGTAGTGGCGGACGGCAACTATGACGTTGTTTTGATGGTGGGAGCCGGCGATATCGAGCGGCTGGTGGAACCGGTCAAAGAAATTATTGATAAACCCTGACAACGATCCGGGCGGTCGTTTGTTTCAAATAAGAAAGCGTGTGATTCGGATCCTTTCTATCATAGTAGCCACGTTGTTGTCAGGCTACATCGTAGTGGCGGTCTTCCTCTTCGGCGAGCGGAAGGAGGACTATGTGTGTCACGATCTTCAAATCGTGGTGAAAGATAGCCTCGACAAGCATTTTGTGAACGAGGAAGATGTGCGTCTTTTGCTCGACCGGGCTCATCTCGATCCCGTGGGCAAGCCGATGAGCGAGGTCAATACCGACCGGATCGAGACGGAATTATTGAAAAACGAAATGGTTGCCACGGTAGAAGCGTACAAAACGCCCTCGGGAATTATCAAATTGGAAGTGTACCAAAAAATGCCTATCTTGCGGGTTATCAGCGTACGCGGAAATTATTATGTCGATAATGAAGGGAGTACGATGCCGGTAAGCCGGCGGTATGCAGCCCATGTGCCCGTGGTAAGCGGATATGTGGAAAAAGAGCTTGCTATGACCGACTTATATAAATTTGCACTATTTTTGCAGAAGAATGAGTTTTGGAATAATCAGATCGAACAAATATTTGTTCATCCCGATCGGGAAGTCGAACTCATTCCGCGGGTGGGTAACCACCGGATTATGCTGGGTACTTTCGACCGTTTCGAAGAAAAGTTGGATAATTTGCAGCTTTTTTACGAACAAGCCATACCCAAAGTGGGTTGGGAAAAGTATAGCATGATTAATTTAAAATATAAAAATCAGATTGTTTGCACTAAAAAATAGAGAATATGGCATACACAGACTTTATAGCAGCCATCGACCTGGGAACGTCCCACATGGTGGGGATGGTAGGTACCAAGAATGCGGCAGGCGTTCTTTCAATCATTGCTTACGAAATTGAAAATTCCGCTACCTGTATTCGAAGAGGATGTGTATATAATGTAGAGGAGACAGCCAACAAGATCAAACGTCTTATCCTCAAGCTCGAAAATAAATTACACGGCTCTAAGATCGGGAAGGTCTATGTCGGGGTGGGCGGTCAGTCGTTGCGCTCGATCGAACATACGGTGCTCAAGGTATTGGGCCCGGAAGGAGTGGTTACCGAAGAGGTGATCCAATCGCTTTACCAGGAATGTTGCAGTTTCCGGCCCGATATGCTGGATGTGCTGGCGGCCGTGTCGCCTACTTATTTTTTGGATGGCAAACCCGAACCGAGTCCGGTAGGCATACCGTGCAATCGCATTGAAGCCCGGTATAAACTCATTGTAGGGCGTCCTTCCTTGAAACGATATATCGTCAACAGCATATCCGAACGTGCTAAGGTGGAGATCGCGGGCATTATCGTTTCCCCGCTCGCCCTGGCCAATGTGGTGCTGACCGACGACGAGAAAGATTTGGGCTGCGCCCTGATCGGTTTCGGCGCCGGCGTGACGACCCTGACGGTATATAAAAGCGGTAAGCTGGTCAATCTGTCGGTGATTCCGTTCGGCGGCAGCCTGATTACCCGCGATATTACCAACCTGCATGTGGTGGAATCCGAAGCCGAACGCATCAAACTGACCTATGGCTGTGCGACGGTGGATAAAGATAACGACTTGGCCATCCAGGTAAGTTCGGCCGACGGTTTGGGCCTGAAAGAAATCAAACTGGCCGAATTGAATACGGTGATCGAAGCCCGTTTGAAGGAAATCCTCGAAAACGTCTATGCCCGTCTGGAAGCGACGGGTCTGGTGAACAGCCTGGGTGCCGGAATCGTTATTACAGGAGGAGGTGCTGTCTTGAAAGGCTTGCCCGAAACGATTAAAGATCGCCTGAAAATGGAGGTTCGTTATTCGTCGGTTCGCAAAGGCATAGTGGAAGGAGGCGAAATGGTGGCCGGAAATCCGCAATATGCCGTGGCGGTAGGACTTTTATTGCAAGGAACGAAAAACTGTGCGCTTTATATTCCTCCCCAGCCCGAACCCGAGCCGGAACCTGTCGTGGTGGAGGAGGAGCCGGTTGTAGAGCCTCCCAAGAAAGAACCCAAACGGGAAAAAGAAAAGAAGAAGGGGCCGGGCCTGTTCGGACGACTGGCCGATACCTTTGGTAAATCGTTGTTCGACGATGACGAGACGAAATAAAGAAGTAACCACAGAATGAAATAAAACCGGAAGACAATGGACGATACAATATTAGATTTCAATTATCCAACGGAAAGCCCTAAAATCATCAAAGTGATCGGTGTAGGCGGCGGCGGCGGTAATGCAGTTTGTCATATGTACAAGGAAGGCATTCACGATGTGTCGTTTGTGTTGTGTAATACAGACAACCAGGCGCTGAACCGTGCCGATGTGCCTGTTAAAATCTCGCTCGGACGTGAAATCACCCAAGGATTGGGTGCCGGCAACAAGCCCGAGCGGGCGATGATGGCCGCCGAAGAGAGTATGGAGGACATTCGCAAGATGCTGAGCGACGGAACGAAGATGGTGTTTATTACGGCCGGAATGGGTGGCGGAACCGGTACGGGCGCAGCCCCGGTGATCGCCCGGATTGCCAAGGATATGGGAATATTGACGGTCGGCATTGTCACGATACCTTTTTTGTTCGAAGGCGAACGGAAAATCATCCAGGCGCTGAACGGCGTGGAGGAGATCGCTAAAAACGTCGATGCCTTGCTGGTAATCAACAACGAACGGCTGCGCGAGATTTATTCCGACCTGACGGTGATGAATGCGTTCGGGAAAGCCGATGATACGCTGACCATTGCCGCCAAAAGTATCGCCGAGATTATTACCCTTCCGGGTATTATCAACCTCGACTTCGCCGATGTGAATACGACGATGAAAGACGGGGGCGTGGCCCTGATGAGCAACGGGTACGGAGAAGGGGAAGGGCGTGTGCGCCAGGCGGTGGAAGATGCATTGAACTCGCCCCTTCTGAGCAACAACGATGTGAAGAATGCCAAGAAAATCTTGTTCAACGTTTATTTCAGCGAGGAAGCCGAGCTTCGGATGGAAGAAATGAACGATGTGCACAACTTTATGTCGGAATTCAACCGCGACATTGAAGTAATTTGGGGTACGGCCGTCGATAATTCGCTGGGCAATAAAGTGAAAATGACGATTCTGGCTACCGGATTTACGATGGATGACATTCCTCAGATCGCCGATAAGCGACGTCATGAAGCCGCCCAGATGACGGAAGAAGAACTGCGCCGCGAAGAAGAACGCATTTTGAAGGAACAAAAAGAGCGGGAATTGATTGGAAAGTACTATGGGATGTCCGCCCAGAAAGCCGGGCATTTCGTATCGCGCGCCAAAGCCGTCGTACTGACCACCGAAGAACTCGATGACGATGCTTTCATCGCCTTGCTGGAAGATAATCCCACCTATAACCGCGATCCGAAGCTGGTGGCCCGCGCCCGCTCGAAAGCGGCCGGCGAAGAGGCTTCTTCCGGAGCGCCGGGCGCAGCATCGGGGGTAACCAAGCCCAAATCCCCACGGGGCGACTCTACGGCTTCGAGCGGCAAAAATAAAATCAGTTTCCGATAATTATCAAGAACGAAAAATATGGATTTGTTTGAAAGAGTCAGCGAAGACATTAAAACCGCAATGAAAGCCAAGGATAAAGTGGCTTTGGAAACGCTTAGAAATGTAAAGAAATTTTTCCTTGAGGCTAAAACGGCTCCGGGAGCCAATGATACCCTGACGGATGCCGATGCCCTGAAAATCATGCAGAAGTTAGTGAAACAAGGGAAAGACTCCGCCGGTATTTACGTGGAACAGGGGCGTCAGGATTTGGCCGATGCCGAACTGGCGCAGGTAAAAGTGATTGAAGGCTATCTGCCCCGACAGATGTCGGCCGAAGAATTGGAAGAAGAATTGAAAAAAATCATCGTCGAGGTAGGCGCTGCCGGCCCCAAAGATATGGGCAAAGTGATGGGAGCGGCCTCCAAAGCATTGGCCGGAAAAGCCGACGGCCGGGTTATCTCCGAAACTGTCAAACGGTTGTTGGCTTGATTTCCGAATAAAAAACGGATCACCTGAGGCAGGCACGGATTAAATGCCGCATCTTTTTTCCTTTGCTTGGAAAAGAAAGCGGTATTTTATCCGTGTTTCCTGTATTTTTCAGCTTTTCCAAGCTCCTTTTAAAGGACAAATACAACTCATCCTTATAGTACTACGACCATGATTACGTTTATTGGCTGTTTACTGGCGCTTATCGTCGGTTATTTTGCATACGGCTCCTTTGTAGAACGTGTGTTCGGCATCGATCCGGCACGCCGGACGCCAGCCTTTACCAAGCAAGACTGCGTTGATTATATCCCGATTCCTACCTGGAAAGTTTTTATGATTCAATTTCTGAATATAGCCGGATTAGGCCCCATATTCGGCGCGATTATGGGCGCTAAATTCGGCACGGCCTCTTTCTTATGGATCGTATTGGGCAGCATATTTGCCGGCGCTACCCACGATTACCTGGCCGGCATGTTATCCCTTCGCCAGGGAGGCGAGAGCCTGCCGGAACTCATCGGACGCTACTTAGGCAGCCGCTGCGGCCGGTTCATGCGGGCCTTTACCGTGCTGTTGATGATTTTGGTGGGGGCCGTATTCGTAGCCGGGCCGGCCGGGCTGTTGGCCAAACTGACGCCCGCTTATCTGAATGAAACGTTCTGGATCGTCCTTATTTTCATCTACTACATCCTGGCTACCTTGTTGCCTGTGGATAAAATCATCGGTAAGGTATATCCCCTCTTCGCCATTGCCCTTTTGTTTATGGCTGTCGGCATTATGGTGATGCTGTTTGTACATCATCCCCCGCTGCCGGAAATTACCGACGGGATGCCCAATACCTATCCGGGACACCTCCCTGTTTTTCCGATTATGTTTGTCAGTATCGCCTGCGGAGCCATATCCGGTTTTCACGCCACGCAAAGCCCCCTGATGGCCCGTTGCATGAAAAACGAAAAATACGGCCGGCCGGTTTTTTACGGTGCGATGATTACCGAAGGAATTGTGGCGTTGATCTGGGCCGCTGCTGCTACTTATTTTTTCCATCAAAACGGCATGGAAGAAAACAACGCGGCTGTCGTGGTAGACCGGATCACGAAAGAATGGTTGGGCACGGTTGGCGGGATATTGGCTATCCTGGGGGTGGTGGCGGCTCCGATTACTTCGGGCGATACGGCTTTCCGTTCGGCCCGGCTGATCGTCGCCGATTTTCTGCATTGGGAACAAAAAAAGATCCTTCCCCGTTTGATGATTTGCCTTCCGATGTTTCTGGTTACGATCGGCGTATTGCTGTATAGCCAGCAAGATAAAGACGGATTCGACCGGATCTGGCGGTATTTTGCCTGGTCGAACCAGACCTTGGCCGTATTTACCCTTTGGGCTTTGACGGTGTACCTGGTGCAGGCGGGTAAAGCTTATTTGATCACCTTGATCCCGGCTTTATTTATGACGGCGGTTTGTTCCACCTATATTTTTGTCGCGCCTGAAGGCTTGCATTGGGCAACCGATCTTTCTACCTGGATAGGGTGTGCCGTTACCTTCGCGGTCTTCTTGCTATTCCTGGCCTGGAAAAGAAAGTTTGCCCGGCTGAAAAATTAATTTTCCGTCACTTCCCGGTAGTTGCGCCGATGAATATAAGTCAACGCAGCTCCGATGGCGGTACGGTATTCGGCATATTCGGGAATCCGGAACCGACGGTGATACATCTCTTCCAGTTTCGGAAAAATTTCCTGGCATTGAGGCAGTTTAGCCAGGTTCCCGATCAGCACGAAATCGTTAATGTCGCTGTTGAGCGCCGATAACACGGCCGATTGTCCGATCGATTGGAGTACCATGTGGATAATACCGGCTGCAATGTCTTCGGGCGAAGCATTGGCGCCAGCCTTGCCGAAATTCGAGGCCGTGGCATCTAACGGCAATCCGGGCAGCGGAATATTACAAATATCTCTGATGAGCAGGTCGATGGTGGAAATGTCTCCCTTGCGGGCCATGTCCACGACTTGACAGATCTCTTGGGTTTTTAGTAGAAGCCGCGATAAGCCCAGCAAAGTGCCCCCGCCTATCCCGATCCCGCCGATATGCTGAATATCTTCCCCTTCTACTTTCACAAACGAGGTGCCGGTACCCATACTGACTACGATGAGTTTGTCTAACTTCGTCAGGTATTGCGCGCCCAGCCCGTTTGCCAGAAATTCGTCGGTTTTGGCGGTCGACAAACCGTATAAAGGTTGGTTGATATAAGCGCTGCCCACGCCGGTGAGCATGACCTTTTCGATCTCCGGAAGAGCGATACCGTTATCGTAAATATATTTTCCGAAAGCTCCGAACAGCGAGGTCACCGGATCGGTAGCCCGGACGAACAACGGATTTTTGATCTCTTTCTGGTCAATACCTACGATCTTCGTGGTACTTCCGCCCACATCAATGCCAATCACCATGCCCATTGGTTTTTCTCCTTTTGAAATTTTTTCGCAAAGATACGATTTCCTTTTGGCTAACTTCCGTTTTGCTGTTTAAAACGTCCCTTTCTCCTTTCGAAGGAGAGAGTGGGTTACCAATCGATTACCGGCAAGCCTTTACTCTGTAAATAAGCGTTGGTTTTGCTGAAATGCCGGCAACCGAAGAAACCGTGTTCGGCCGAGCGGGGAGATGGATGTACTGCCGTTAGCACCAGATGTTTGCTTGTATCTATTAACGCTATTTTTTGTTTGGCGTAACTCCCCCATAATAGGAAAACCAGGTACTCTCTTTCTTCGCTGAGCTTTTTGATAACGGCGTCCGTAAAGGTTTCCCACCCGCGGTTCCGATGCGACCCCGTTTCATGGGCACGTACGGTAAGAACGGAATTCATCGGAAATACCCCCTGTTCCACCCAGCGGTCGAGGTTGCCGGAGGTAGGTATCGGTTTGCCTAAATCGGAGTGGATTTCCCGGAAAATATTGGCCAGCGATCCCGGGATAGCGACGCCTTCGGGTACGGAAAAGCATACGCCATAGTATTGTCCGGGAGTAGGATAAGGATCTTGCCCCAGAATCACGACTTTCACCTGGTGAAACGGACAAGCGTCGAATATATGAAAAAGTTGCGGCCCGGGCGGAAGCACATGCGCTGTCTTATATTCGTTTCTGACAAAATCCGTCAGTTGTTCGAAATAAGGTTTATCAAATTCTTCTTGTAAATAGTGGCGCCAGCTTTCTTCTATCCGGACATTCATAGCGTTTTCGTTAAGCGTTGGAGATTCACAAAAATAGAAAGATTGCCGGATAGGATCAAGGATAATGCTATTTTTCCTATCTTTGCCTTCCTAAAGTTTTCATTCATTCAATTGTTCAATTTTATGAAACGTCGTCCGCTCTGCATATAGCGTCGCTCTACGAATAGCGTTTTCCTTCCTAATCGCTATCGGATGGGTAACAGGTTGTTCCTAACCTGTTACTGTGTTTCGTATACTCTTTTTTAGTTTAACCCGCTTGTTCCGTGCGTCTTTTTGGCTGCGCCCGGGGCACGGTTTTATTTTCTGTCGAACAATGAATTATACTTATAAACAAATTTGGCTTATTAATTTCCCCGTGATGATGAGCGTATTGATGGAACAGCTTATTAATATTACCGACGCTGTTTTCTTAGGTCATGTGGGAGAGATCGAATTGGGGGCTTCCGCTTTGGCCGGGATTTATTATCTGGCCGTTTATATGCTGGGCTTCGGGTTCAGTATCGGGCTACAGGTTCTGATTGCCCGCAGAAACGGCGAGCGGCAGTACGAATTGACCGGACGTACTTTTTATCAGGGTTTGTTTTTCTTAACGGCTTTAGCCCTTTTGCTTTGCCTGTTTTTACAGGTTGTATCCCCGCTTCTGCTCAAACAACTGATTGCTTCCGGGGAAATTTACCAGGCTGTGATACAATATTTGAAGTGGCGTAGTTTGGGGCTTCTGTTTTCTTTTCCGTTTTTGGCTTTTCGCTCTTTTTTTATCGGAATCACCCGCACCCGGGCTTTATCGTGGGCCGCAGTGCTGGCTGTCAGTCTCAATCTCCCCCTGAATTATCTTTTGATATTTACGTATCAGGGCGGTATAGCAGGGGCGGCACTTGCTTCTTCCTTGGCTGAAATAGGTTCTTTCGGAGTTCTTTTTTTCGCGATGCGGCTAAAGGTGGAGGCAAAAAAGTATGGATTACGCGCCGTATTCGACGGGAAAGTGCTGAAAGAGATCCTTTCTTTGTCCGGTTGGAGTATGCTACAGGCTTTTATCAGTTGCGCTCCCTGGTTTTTATTTTTTGTAGCGATTGAACATTTAGGTGCGGAAGAGCTGGCTGTATCGAATATAACCCGCAGTGTTTCGACCTTATTCTTTGTGTTGGTCAATTCTTTTGCCACCACTACGGGGGCCTTAGTCAGTAACTTAGTCGGGGCAGGGCAGGGTAAATTACTTTTTCCTGTCTGCCGGAAAGTGCTAGGTTTGGGGTATGCCGTGGGTCTTCCGCTGGTAGGACTGGCGTTGTTCGCTCATCAGCCGATTATTCGGTTATACACGGATAACCCGGCCTTGATGCGATTGGCGGTGCCTCCTTTTACGGTAATGTTAATCAATTATGCTTTTGCGTTGCCCGGGTTTGTGTATACCAACGCAGTAGCGGGGGTAGGGCGGACTAAAGTGGCTTTTTTGTTCCAGCTTAGTACGATCGGTGTCTATTTAGTCTATCTCTACCGGTTGAGCCTGTGGGCCTTGTTTTACGACGAATGGGGCTTGGAGAGGAAAG
>DBFJSK010000170.1:0-3464 GCA_048403675.1 Tannerellaceae bacterium
AGCAACCGAAAGCCCTCGTCGAGATTCATCTGATCGTCGGGCACTAAAGAAAGACTTTGTTTTTTATTGATTTTCTCGACCGTGGAGGGATGAATGGTAAAAGGAAAGGCCACCATAAAATCGAAAGTATAATAAATATAATCGCATAAAAAACCTTCCGTTTGGTCAATATCGATATGCTGTTTGGGCAACAAGACCACCAGCGAAGAAGCATCCACCGTATACCTTCTCAGATTAATATGTATATGCGCTTTACCCTTTCTTCCGATGATAAAAACCAGGTAAAGTTCCTTCGGATCATTCAAAATACCTTTTGCGAGCATTTCCTCCAAGCTAGACGGGCCATCGGAGATGCCGAATTCTTCGTGTATTTGTTTATTCATTTCGTCAATCTTCACTTTCCGAAGCCCACAGAACACCAGCCCCGCGCAGCCTGAAAATAACGTTCACTTCTGCCGGGGCCATCTACTCTTGGCTTTCTCTTTGTTTTATTTGAAACAAAGGTACGTAAAGTTCACGACAAAAAAACACGCAAAAGCTCCAATCGGAACTTATTTAAGTGGAATCGGGTAATAAGCGCCCCCCGGATAGTTGGGATCTTTGCAACCGGTTTTTAAAGCAAAAGATTGGACTTGATGAAAACAACAAACAAAAAATGGCAGCAATGGATAGGAATTATCTGTTGCGCACTGATGATTACTTCGTGTAGGCAAACACCTCCCCTTCAACCGGAAGCCACCTACGCCGCCCTCAAAGTTTCGGCCACCGACAAAACCCTTTCGACCGCCTATTCGGCCACCATACGCGGCCGGCAAGACATCGAACTCTACCCGCAGGTATCCGGATTTCTTACCAAACTCTGCGTAGAAGAAGGAGAAACCGTCCGTCGCGGACAAATTCTATTCGTTATCGACCAGGTACCCTATGAGGCCGCCCTCCAGACCGCGGTAGCCAACCGGCAAGCCGCCGAAGCCGCCTTGGGTACCGCCCGCTTGACGTACGATAGCAAAAAAGAACTTTTCCGCAGCCACGTCGTTTCCGAATTCGACCTCCAGACAGCCGAAAACGCCCGGTTGAGCGCCGAAGCCCAACTGGCACAGACCCGGGCCCAGGAACTAAGCGCCCGCAATAACCTGTCGTATACGGAAGTAAAAAGCCCGGCCGACGGCGTAGTCGGTACGCTGCCCTACCGGGTCGGCACCTTGGTAAGTTCCGCCTCCCCCAAACCGCTGACCACCGTGTCCGACAATTCCACCATGTATGTGTATTTCTCGTTGACCGAGAACCAATTGCTGGAAATGATTCGCGCCTACGGTTCGAAAGAAGCCGCCTTGAAAGAAATGCCGGCCATCCAATTGCAGTTGAACGATAAATCGGTCTACCCCGAAAAAGGCCATATAGAAAGCATCAGCGGCGTGATCGACCGGAGCACCGGAACCGTCAGCGTACGCGCCGCTTTCCCCAACCCCGCCGGTTTGCTGCATAGCGGAGGAGCCGGTAATGTGATTTTACCTTCCCACCGGACGAATTGCATCGTGATACCCCAGGAGGCCACCTTTGAAATCCAAGACAAAGTATTCGTCTATAAAATTGTCGACGGCAAAGCCAGCTCCTTCCCCGTGCGCGTCAAAAGGGTAAACGGCGGGGAAGAATATGTCGTAGAAGAAGGCCTCCAGGCCGGCGACGTGATTGTAGCCGAAGGCGTTGGCCTGCTGCGCGAAGGCACCCCCATTACCCTCAAACCCTAAAACAGACCGAAGATGAAATTAAAAACATTTATAGAACGCCCCGTACTTTCGGCCGTCATCTCGATTTCGATCGTCGTACTGGGAATCATCGGGTTGCTCAGCCTGCCCGTCGAGCAATATCCGGATATTGCCCCGCCCACCATCCAGGTGAGCACCACCTATTTCGGAGCCAGCGCCGAGACGCTGCAAAAAAGCGTGATCGCCCCTTTGGAAGAAGCCATCAACGGGGTGGAAGACATGACCTATATCACCTCCACGGCCACCAATGCAGGCACGGTATCGATCACCGTCTATTTCCGGCAAGGCACCGATCCGGATATGGCCGCCGTGAACGTACAAAACCGCGTGTCGAAAGCCACCGGGCAATTGCCGGCCGAAGTCACCCAAGTAGGGGTAACCACCACGAAACGCCAAACCAGCATTCTGCAAATCTTCTCCCTCTACAGTCCCGACGAAAGTTACGATGAGAACTTCATCGGCAACTACATCAGCATCAATCTGAAACCCGAAATCCTCCGGATCGCGGGCGTGGGCGAATTGCAGATCCTCGGAGGCGATTACAGCATGCGCGTCTGGATGAAACCCGACGTAATGGCACAATACAACCTGATCCCTTCCGACGTGACCGCCGCACTGGCCGAACAAAACATCGAATCGGCCGTCGGTTCGCTGGGGGAAAATTCCAAGGAAACCTACCAGTACACCATGAAGTATAAGGGCCGTTTGCTGACGCCTGAAGAATTCGGAGAAATCGTCATCCGTTCCTCGGAAGACGGCGAAGTGCTCAAACTCAAAGATGTAGCCGATGTGGAACTCGGCAAAGAAAGTTACGCTTACGTAGGGCAAACCAACGGCAAGCCGGGTGTGTCCTGCATGGTTTTCCAAACTGCCGGGTCGAACGCCACGGAAGTAAACAACCAAATCGACGCCTTCCTCAAAGAAGCTTCCAAAGACTTCCCCAAAGGCATCGAAATGGTGCAAATGATGAGCGCGAACGATTTCCTTTACGCCTCCATCCATGAAGTAGTGAAAACCCTTATCGAGGCCATCGTGCTGGTGATCCTGATCGTCTATCTTTTCTTGCAGGACATTCGCTCTACCCTGATTCCCCTGGTGGGCATCATCGTATCGCTGATCGGAACCTTTGCCTTTATGTCGGTAGCCGGATTCAGCATCAATCTGATTACCCTCTTTGCCCTGGTCTTAGTGATCGGTACGGTGGTGGACGACGCCATCGTGGTGGTCGAGGCAGTGCAAGCCCGCTTCGATGCCGGCTACCGATCGTCGTACCTGGCCAGTATGGACGCCATGAACGGAATCAGCACGGCCATTATCTCGTCCTCGCTTGTCTTTATGGCTGTGTTCATCCCCGTGTCCTTCATGAGCGGCACCTCCGGTACCTTCTATACCCAGTTCGGGCTAACAATGGCCGTGGCCGTAGGTATCTCGGCTATTAACGCCCTTACGCTCAGCCCGGCTCTTTGCGCCCTTATCCTCCAGCCCTATGTAAAGGACGACGGCACTGCGCACAACAATTTCGCCGCCCGTTTCCGCAAAGCGTTCAACACCGCTTTCGATGTCTTGATCGATAAATATAAAGGCGGCGTCTTGTTCTTTATCAAGCGGCGCTGGCTTACCTGGACGCTGCTCGGCGCCTCGGTCGTGTTGCTCGTTCTCTTGATGCGCACTACCAAATCCAGTTTGGTGCCTGATGAA
>DBFJSK010000171.1:0-2269 GCA_048403675.1 Tannerellaceae bacterium
AAGGAGAAAATGAACGCCGAAGCTATATTTATTGTTACATTTGTAGAGATTATTAATCCAAACATAAAGATGTTTATATGAGAAAGTTAAAAGATTTGCTCACGTTTTCGCTGGTCTTATTGCTGGTAAGTTGCTCGATGTCGGCCAAGTCGGATAGCGCCTCTTCGGCAGAAGCAAAAGAAGCGGCCGGCACGGCCCAGGGAGAAGTGATCGCTTTGAACAAAGCGGATTTTTTGTCGAAAGTATTCAATTACGAGAAAAATAGCACCCAGTGGGTATACGAAGGCACCAAACCGTGTATCATCGACTTTTATGCCGATTGGTGCGGTCCCTGCAAGAAGATCGCCCCTATCATGCGAGATCTGGCCGCAAAATACAAAAACGACCTTATCATCTATAAGGTAAACGTCGACCAGGAAAAAGAATTAGCCGCCGCCTTCGGCATCCAAAGCATCCCTTCCATCCTGTTCGTACCGGTGAAAGGACAACCGCAGATGGCCCAAGGCGCTCTGCCGGAAGAAGAATTCATCCATCAAATCGACAATTTCCTTTTGAAAAAATAACCGGACGCGCCGGGGGACAAGAATAACCCGGGCCGATATAACAGTCTCCATACCGGAAGATACAAACAACCTTCTCGTATGGAGATTTTCAGTATGCGGGGGGGGATAGACGGCTACGAACGGAAAAACGAATTCAATCGTTCATAGACAGCCTTCACGTCCAACGGCTTTGAAATATGGCTATTCATCCCCGCTTCCCGGCTTTTTTCTTCATCTTCCGCAAACGCATTGGCCGTCATGGCAAAAATCAAGATCGTACCGGCATCACCGCGCGCCAACCGGCGGATCCGGCGGGTAGCCTCATACCCATCCATACGCGGCATCTGTACATCCATCAAGATTAAGTCGTAATACCCTTCGGCAGAACGCTCGAACATCTCCACAGCTTGTTGTCCGTCTTCCGCCGCATCGATGGAAGCGCCGGTGGCCTCAATCAGTTCGATTGCAATCTCGCGATTCAATTCATTGTCTTCCGCCAGCAGGATCCGCTTGCCTTTGAAATCATAATCGGCGGCGCTATAGCTATCGGGATGCGTGTGTCGCTGAAGGTCGGCTAACTGCAATGGCTTCGCCGAATTTGCCACCCTGCCGAAAGGCAATTCGACGGTAAACGTGCTACCGGCGTCCAGCACGCTGCACACGCGCACGCTGCCGCCCATCAGTTCGGTGAAGCTTTTAACAATGGAAAGGCCCAAGCCCGTACCCCCGTATTTATGACTGACATTGGCGTCTTCCTGTTCGAACGATTCGAATATTTTCCCGTAATTTTGCTCCGCGATACCACATCCGGTATCGATCACTTCGAAACAAATCCGCACCCTGTCGCGCTCCGCGGTTTGAGATACCCTCAGGGTAACGGAACCGCCGGACGGGGTAAATTTCAGCGCATTCGACAGCAAGTTCGACAAAATCTGATTCACCCTGAGCGCATCACCCATCAACCATCCGTCCACCTCCCCTTCCAACACGGTTTCATACGTCACCCCTTTACTTTCAGCCTGCCCCTCATATTGGTTTCGGAGCTCTTCCAAGAACACCCGGAAATCAAACGAAGCATTTTTAAGTTCCACCTTCCCACTCTCTATTTTAGACATATCGAGCACGTCGTTGAGAAGCGCGAGCAGGTGATTGGACGACAAGGTGACTTTTTTCAGACAATCGACCAGCTTCCGGGGATTATTCAAATTTTGCATCGCAATCACGCTCATGCCGATAATCCCGTTCATGGGCGTGCGTATCTCGTGGCTCATGCGGGAAAGAAATTCGCTCTTGGCCCGGTTGGCAGCTTCCGCCCGCTCCAAATTATTTTGTATGACAGCCGCCCTTATCCGGGCGCGAGCGACCAACAAAATACCGACCACCAAAAAGAACAATATAAAGGCCACGATCAGTACGAATTCCAGGGGATGGGCATAAATAAGCTCGGTAAGCGAAAAATCATTGACGCCCACAGAAACCATATTCCGGTTCAACATGGCGTTTTTCTCCGCCAAGGAAAGGTTGTTAATCGCCTTGTTGAACACAGTAAGCAAATCCGGATCTACGGGGCGTCTAAGCGCAAAACAAATCTCGCTCATATCGTTTACCAACGTCACGGGCACCAGATTGGAAAAACGATAACGCTGAATATCCTGTTCCAAGCGCGACGATAATCCGTAGATAAAATCGGCGTCGCCCCGATTCACGGCCGAAAGAGCCTGCCGAAT
>DBFJSK010000172.1:0-5218 GCA_048403675.1 Tannerellaceae bacterium
AGCCGGCTAGGTAAACTTATCAATTATATGGATATGTATAAGGATTTCATTTTGGGGAAACTAAAAGCAGATATAGTCATAGACTATAAAGATGGAAAAATCCCTGACAACGAATTACACCCAGAAATTTATCAGTAGTACGAAATGCATTCGGACATTGTCTAGAACAGAAAATCCCTTTTAAAAGGATAAGGGTATAATTTGTTGCCGTATCGCTTTAGTTTAGACTTACTTCGTTTCAGTTGGTATACAATATTACCAAGGAAAAATAGCACTTTGTTTCAGTTCTGCTTTAGTTTGTTTTACTTTTTAATGGCCTTTCAGATGGACAGTCAAACCTACCTAAAACCCTTGTATATAAGGGTTTTTGATAGGTTTTCTTTTGTCTATTCATATTTATTATTTATACTACCCCCTACATTTCTGCTATCGCCTGCTGGCGGGAAGCCGAAAATAGCTTCATTCCTTTTTCGTTTGACAATTGTTTTTATTGCATTCGACAATTGTATTTTTTATGTTTGACAATTGTCGAATGAAAATTATATAAATGTCGAACGGAGAACGGATGAGCATTGCCAAGGTGGAAAACTCCTTATAAATCAAAAACATATACTGGCAGGAAAGGCGCTCATCTCAAGAAGGCGGCCGATTGTTTGGAGACAAGGCAGACGCGGAAGAGGGGAGATAGAATATCGAATAAAGAATAGAGGCGGCTCCCCAACCGGCTATTCGCTTTTTTCGAGACACGTCCTCCTGGTGTAATTAATCCCCCCTTTTTGCCTGCTCCGAAAATATGGGTTGAAAACCCGCATGAATCCTTGATTTTTAGGATAATTTTCCTATATTTGCTTATTCAACCTAATTTAACAAAGAAGACGTGATGATGAACTACGCCAATTACTTGTATATTGCCGTCAGGGCAGCTCTCGATGCCGGGCGATCGATTATGGACATTTATACGGATCCCGACGCCGATTTCGGAATTGAAAGAAAAGCCGACAACTCTCCGCTCACCCGAGCCGACAAAGCCGCACACGATCTGATAACCAGAGCCTTGTCTGTAACGCCATTTCCTGTTTTAAGTGAAGAGGGCAAAGAAATACCCTATGCCGAACGCGCTAAGTGGGAGGTGTTCTGGGTTGTCGATCCGCTCGACGGAACCAAAGAATTTATCAAGAAAAACGGAGAATTTACCGTAAATATCGCCTTGATTTATAAAAAAGTCCCCATTCTGGGCGTTATTTACGTGCCCGTACGGCAGGATCTTTATTTTGCGGCCGACTCCGTGGGGGCCTACAAGCTGTCCGGCGTCGATTCCGCCAATCAGCCGGCCATGGACTCGCTGTTGCAAAATGCCGTCCGGCTGCCCATGTCGTTCGGCCATCAAGGAATCGTGGTGGTAGCCTCCCGGTCGCATCAAAGCGAGGAAACCACTAATTTCATTGAAAACCTGCGTAAACAAGGGCAGCCCGTCACCCAAATCAGCAGCGGAAGCAGTCTGAAAATTTGTCTGGTAGCCGAAGGTACCGCCGATGTCTATCCGCGCTTCGCACCCACGATGGAATGGGATACCGCCGCCGGACACGCCATCGCCCGCTCGGCCGGATGCAATATTTACCATATCGATGGGAAAACCCCCATCACTTACAATAAGAAAGACCTGCACAACCCCTGGTTTATCGTGCGTTAAAGTTGTTCCGTTTGCGGATTCTTTTGGTCTGGATGACGTATAATCCTAAAAATAGGTTATCGGAGGGATTGTGCTCGGGATATTCTTATTACATTTGCACCTTATCTGAAAAATAAAACAGACAAGAGGGCATGAATTTCGAAATAATGTTTGTGCTGTTTGCACTGATCGGGATGATCGCAGCGCTGGTATGGGATAAAATGCGTCCGGGAATGGTATTGTTCTCCGTCGTTGTATTATTCCTGTGTGTAGGCATACTCACCCCCAAAGAAATGCTGGAAGGATTCAGCAATAGGGGCATGATTACGGTGGCACTTCTCTACCTCGTCAGCGAAGGCGTCCGTCAAAGCGGCGCCTTGGGACAGGTGATAAAGAAAATGCTTCCCGAAAAAAAAACGACCGTGCTGAAAGCGCAAGTCCGGATGCTTCCCCCCGTAGCCTTTATATCGGCTTTCCTCAATAATACGCCGGTGGTCGTTATCTTTGCGCCCATTATCAAACGCTGGGCCGAGTCGGTGAAGCTTCCGGCCACTAAATTTCTGATCCCCCTGTCGTACGTCACCATCCTGGGGGGGATTTGCACCCTGATCGGCACCTCCACCAACCTGGTGGTACACGGTATGATCCTGGATGCGGGTTACGAAGGATTCACCATGTTCGAACTGGGGCGGGTGGGCATTTTCATCGCCATCGGCGGCATGCTCTACCTGTTCGCTTTCTCCAATAAACTTTTGCCCGACGCCCGGGCCGACAAGCTCGACGACGAAAGCGACGACGAAAGCCAGGGGCAATTCCACCGGGTGGAAGCCGTGCTCGGCGCCCGCTTCCCGGGTATCAACAAAACCCTGGGCGAGTTCAATTTCACTCGCCATTACGGCGCCATTGTCAAAGAAGTAATCAGCGGAGGCGAACGTTTTACCCGCAACCTGGATCAGGTGGTGTTGCACGAAGGCGATACGCTGGTACTTTGGGCCGACGATTCGTTTATCCCCACCTGGGGCGAATCGAGCGTCTTTTTGATGTTGGCCAACGGCAGCGAAAACAATCCGCCCGTATCTTCCAAAAAACGCTGGCTGGCGCTGGGCTTGCTACTCTTTATGATAACCGGTGCGACGATCGGCGAATTACCCGCGGTAAAAGAAGCCGTTCCCGGTATGCGGCTGGATATGTTTTTTTTCGTCTGCATTACCACTATTATTATGGCTTGGACGAAAATCTTCCCACCGAAAAAATATACCAAATATATCTCCTGGGACATTCTGATTACCATCGCTTCGGCTTTCGCCATCAGCAAAGCAATGGAAAATTCGGGATTCGCCCCGCTGATAGCCAGCCATATTATCGGCATGGCCGACGATATGGGCCCCCATGCGCTTCTGGCCATTGTCTTTATCATCACCAACGTTTTTACGGAACTGATTACCAACAATGCGGCGGCGGCGCTCAGCTTTCCCATCGCCTTGTCGGTGGCTAACCAGTTGGGTGTCGATCCTACTCCCTTTTTCGTGGTAATTTGCATGGCCGCTTCGGCTAGTTTCAGCACCCCGATCGGGTACCAAACCAATTTGATCGTACAAGGGGTGGGAGGATATAAATTTACGGATTTTGTCCGCATCGGCTTACCGTTGAACTTACTTACCTTTCTGATTTCGATTTTTCTTATTCCTCTTGTCTGGAAATTTTAGCCCGCAGCGGCGCAATAATACAAGCAATACCCTTATGGAAACAAAACAAACCGAACATATTTATCCCATATTCGACCGGATGTTGGGCAGAAAAGAAAAAGAAACCTTGCTGCACCAGCACAGTGTGATGGTGTGGTTTACCGGCCTGAGCGGCTCGGGAAAAAGTACGATCGCGATCGCCTTGGAGCGGGAATTACACCAGCGCGGTCTGCTCTGCCGTATCCTCGACGGCGATAATATCCGCAGCGGCATCAACAACAACCTGGGTTTCTCGCCCACCGACCGGGTGGAAAATATCCGTCGCATCGCCGAGGTGAGCAAGCTTTTTGTGGATACGGGTATCATTACCCTGGCCGCCTTTATCAGCCCCAGCGACGAATTGCGGGAAATGGCTGCCTCGATTATCGGGCCCGACGATTTCCTGGAAATCTACGTCAGTACCCCGATAGAAGAGTGCGAGCGGCGGGATGTGAAAGGGCTGTATGCGAAAGCCCGCAAAGGCGAAATTCGCGAGTTCACCGGCGTATCGGCTCCTTTCGAAGCGCCCCGCCATCCGGCTCTGACGCTCGATACCTCGCGGCTCAGTTTGGAGGAATCGGTGGCAAGGCTGTTGGAGTTGATTTTGCCTAAAGTCAAATTGTAAACAATAAATCTGAAATATATGTCTGATTATTCATTAAGCCATTTGCAGGAGCTGGAGGCCGAATCCATTCACATCATTCGGGAGGTGGCGGCCGAATTTGAAAATCCTGTTATGCTTTATTCCATCGGGAAAGATTCTTCCGTGATGGTTCGCCTGGCCGAAAAGGCATTCGCCCCCGGTAAGGTTCCCTTCCCGTTGATGCACATCGACTCGAAATGGAAATTTAAAGAAATGATCGAGTTTCGCGACGAATACGCCCGCAAATATGGTTGGAATCTGATTGTAGAATCGAATATGGAGGCCTTTCATGCCGGCGTGGGGCCGTTTACGCACGGCAGCAAAGTGCATACCGATCTGATGAAAACCCAGGCGCTGCTCAGAGGGTTGGATAAGTATAAGTTCGATGCGGCCTTCGGCGGTGCGCGCCGCGACGAGGAAAAGAGCCGGGCAAAGGAGCGCATCTTCTCTTTCCGCGATAAATTCCATCAGTGGGATCCGAAAAACCAGCGGCCCGAATTGTGGGATATTTACAACGCACGCATCCATAAAGGCGAAAGCATCCGGGTTTTCCCGCTTTCCAACTGGACGGAACTGGATATTTGGCAATATATCCGGCTGGAAAATATTCCCATCGTGCCGCTTTACTATGCCAAGGAGCGTCCGATCGTGGAAATCGACGGCAATCTGATTATGGCCGACGACGACCGGCTGCCCGAAACGTACCGCAGCCAGATTCGGATGCGCAAGGTACGCTTCCGTACGTTGGGCTGCTGGCCGCTTACGGGGGCGGTGGAAAGCGAAGCCGATACGATCGAAAAGATTGTGGAGGAGATGATGACCACCACCAAGAGCGAACGTACCACGCGGGTAATCGATTTCGACCAGGATGCAAGTATGGAACAGAAGAAAAGAGAGGGATATTTTTAAGATGGCTACATTAAATATAAAAGAGTTTTTGGATAAGGACGAGCAGAAAGACCTGCTGCGTTTCCTCACGGCCGGTTCGGTGGACGACGGCAAATCGACGCTGATCGGACGGTTGCTTTTTGATAGTAAAAAACTATACGAAGACCAGCTCGACGCCCTCGAACGCGACAGCAAGCGCATGGGAAATGCCGGCGAGCATATCGATTACGCTTTGTTGCTGGACGGATTGAAGGCCGAACGCGAGCAAGGCATCACGATCGATGTGGCCTATCG
>DBFJSK010000173.1:0-3455 GCA_048403675.1 Tannerellaceae bacterium
AAGGATAAAAATTTCCGTTCTCCGTTTATCTTTTTTTAAGGCCGTTCCCCGCCGCCTATGAAGGTATGCTCGCGGCGGGGACGGCCTTTCTTTATTTTTCGGATAGGGAAGGAAAAGAAGCCGGCTGCCCCTCTCCAAGTCGGCATCGCCGCTCCGACCGGTTTACTGCCCGTCTTGTACGCATCGAACGCAAAGAGGTTCGTTCGGCACGCCTGTGGCACCGCCCCTGAGTACGATTTCGCTGTTTGTATATTTCGATACCAAACTGTTGCCGCCCGCGTCCAGTTCGTTGCTCCAGGTATAGCCGGCGGTAGCCGAATTGGCCAGACTGCCGCCGGGACTGGTCCTGAAGGCGCAAACGGGAAACCAGGCGGTATTATGGATAGTTTGCGTAGAGGGTAATCCGTTACTGCCGGTTAAATTATAAAGCCTGCCTCCTTTGGCATTGCCCGAACCTTTCGCTTTGAATTGTTGATCCGCATCATACCAGTACGCATTGTTGATATGTAGATAGGTGGTGTTCCATACTTCGCTGCGCGGCACCTTCCAACCGTCGGGACAAGGATCGTAAAGGGTTTTCGTATCCCCGTCATTTCCCCATAGATACAAATAAACGGTAGAACAGGCGGCTTGATACCATCCTTTTTGCATGGACATAATCAGGCAGAGCGGGTGGCGAATGGCGTAAAGCAACGTATTGTCGGTGCCGTCCAGAAGCATGGCTGCCGAATAGGATTGAATATCGAGTTTGAGGGGTTGGCCGTATCCGTCGAAGATGGCGCTTTGTTCGTTGGTGGTACCGTCGAGCGAGCCGAAAAAAGGGTCTTTCCTGCCCCATTCGTAGAGGTAACCGTTGCGTCTTACAAAATCGAGCAACGAAGCGTCTTTGCCCGGAAAACCGCCGGCCGTGGCGCCGATATAGTGATCCATCATGACGCGGCCGGCATATACGCCGCTGGTAAATACCGGGGAGGGATAATGATGTACCGTTCCGTTTTGAGAGGCTTGTTGGGCAGCGGCATATCCTATGCTTGCCTGCAGGCGTACCGGCTGGTAGTCGGTAAGCCAGAGATGCCAGCTCCAGAGTACCGTCGTCCCATCTTGCCCATAGGCGGCAATCAGGGCATTCCCTCCTTTACTGGCTGGTACTTTTACATGGATGCGGGATCGATCGGGATCGGCTGCATCGGTCAGATTAACCAGGTTGACGTGGTTGTCGTCGTCGATTACATAGCCCATCACCAAATTGCCGGATGTGCCGGTGTCTTTGGTTTGCCAAAGCACTTTCACCGAGCCGATTTCCTTACCAGGCTGGATGGTGCCGTCCGTAGATAGTTGGTCGTTCCATCCTGCCGTACCTGAGCTATGCCGATAAGGGTTGAAACAGATATTGGTTCCGGGCTTAATCATCAAACAATTGGAGGTGGAAACGAAGTTGGTGCTCAGGGCCGGACTTTGGTCGAGCAACTGGATCCGTACGTCGTTGCCTTCCGGATTTTGAATATGAAGGCCGTCGGAAGTGATTTTTACGGCTTTCAGATGCAGGACGTAGGGCATCGCATTCCGGTCGTTGCCTTCCGGATCGATACTTTCGAGCACAGAGGCATCGGCTTTGATTTCTTGTACGGCGCTAAGGGTGGCGCAACCCGACAGGCTGGCAACGGCGTTGCCGTTGCCTCGGGCCAGGATGATAAGCTGGCAGTAGTCATCGCCTGTGGTGGGTTGGAGATTGAGTGTAAAGTTGCTTCCGGGCTCGATGGCCGTGTCGGTCAGCACTTGGCCGCCTATTTTCGTACCGCCGGCATTGTATTGCCAGATTTCCAGGTTATAGAGCTTGTCGGGGAAGGCTTGGGCAGCTTTGGTTTGTAGCGCGGAGGGGGTTAGGCCGGCTTCGAACGGCCCGGCGGTGAGAGATGTGCAAGCAGGAACAGACGCCGGGTTTGTTTTGGAACCGACGCCGGAAGTGATCCGGTTTTCTTGGGCAAAGTCTATATGAAGGGTTACTTCCACCGATTAGGGAACACTCTCCGGAAGGGAGCAGTCGGAAAAGTCTTCGCATCCGCTCACGAAGAGGGAAAGCAGAAGAAGGATAATTTCTGTGGGCCGGATAGACGTCCGGGCTGGGTTCGTTTGCATGTCTTTTTCGTTTTAATAAGCTCTGAAAGGGTGCTCTCTCTCTTGAAAAGAAAGAGATGTTTTTCATTCTACTCTACTTGCTCAGTTTCATTCGTTTAGCTTCACCCGAGCCGGTTTCTCCATCTATTTTTCAACTGTTTTCGGCCGCTTCTCCCTTTCCTTTTTCCGCTATCGCTTCTTTTATCAACTCAATATTTCTCCGGATAGCACCGAAAGAGAACGGCGTGCTCCGTCTATCCAGATTGTTGACGCTGTTGATCCACACCTGCTGCCCGTCGAATACGACAAATACCAGCTCGCCCCAGGTAAAACTCCAGATAGACGGGTTGGTATGGGCTACAAAACAATCGTCGTCCATATACTCGACCGTCCAATTATGTTGCCGGGCCACTTCCATCAAACGCTCTTGCAAGGCGGGAATCTGCAGGGAGGTGCCCACCGGCTCGAAATACAATTTGGCTCGCTGCTTGCGGTAACAAACGAAAGCCAGCACGCCCGATAAGGCGCACCAAAAGAGCGGAAAGAAACCGGACTTCCCAGTCAGATAATACTCATAAGCATTCAGTCCCACAAAAAAAATCGGAATGCCGATGAGCAGGAGTGGAAAGTTATAATGCGTCAAAGCTCTATCGGTATTCAAATTCAAATACGTATGTTTGCGAACAAAGGGGGCGAGTCCTTCGTCGGCTTCCTTATGAAAACGCAGCCAAAACAACAACCATACGATCAGCAGATACCCTAACGCCACGGCGATAACCAGCCCCTCGCTATTTTTCCCGGCTTCTCCACTGGCTCGCTTTCCCGGATTTCCCACCGCAAATTCCGTTTCTTCCATTTGGTAAGGCATGCCTCCGAAGGTGAGATTCTGAAACGTAGCTGTATAATAGCCGTCGTCGGAAAAAACCACGGAATAGGAAAACGAATAGTCTTCTTTTCCATTCGAAATGGATAGCCCGTGTCCGCTGGGTTCGACCGGATTTCCGTTTATAACCAGAAGCGGCGTACGGCTGTCGGGGCGACGATTGCAGCGTAAAATCACCCGGGTGCGGGCGCCTTTCAAATAAGGCGCTTCGGTAGAGAGACGACATTTTACACTATCTAACGTAGCAATGGCCGGTTGTACCGCTACGCTGTGAGGACTCACGGCATAGGTGCGGCCGTTTAACACGATCGACGAGGCGGGAAGCTCGTTTTTTCCTTCTTTTTTAAAACGTATCCGATAACTGAATCCAAATTCGTCAATATCCGTTAGCTCGCCGTTTTTTACCGCCCGACCTACCTTATGGGGCGTAGGGCCTTTCACCACTTCTATGTCTGAG
>DBFJSK010000174.1:0-2252 GCA_048403675.1 Tannerellaceae bacterium
GGGTATCAGTTCATAGGCGTATTCGTATTTGGGGTTAGTATTAGGTATGTTTTCTCGTTTCGTATATAATTCAATTTCCGGGTGTTTTGCAAAACGTCGAGTATTTGCTCCA
Organism: Tannerellaceae bacterium; assembly: GCA_048403675.1. Lineage (GTDB taxonomy): Bacteria > Bacteroidota > Bacteroidia > Bacteroidales > Tannerellaceae > Parabacteroides. Next base: position 113 of record DBFJSK010000174.1, read on the forward strand.
GCGTGGCGCCGGCTTTGGTATGGCAGGTGAATATTTCTTGGGCTATTTCTTTATCGGAAATGCGGATCACGACATCGAAACGTCTTTCCAGATCTTTTACAATACTGCCCAGGGGGCGGTTGTCGAAGAAAAAGCCGCCTACGAGCCAACTGGAAGAAAGGGCGGGATCGACTTCCGAAAGGCTGACGTGTTTATCGGGAGTGCAACGCAGTTGCTGGTTGGGGTAGAGCCTGAGGGGGGTGGCTTCTTTGTTGCCGTCGGGGCTATCGACAAAGATTTCTACTTTGCCTTTTTCCAACGTTACTTCGGCGTCTTCATCGGTATAGGCTTTCACATTGAAGATCGTGCCTAATACTTTTATTTCGAGCAGAGGCAGCGTGACAATAAAGGGTGCTCCCCCTTGGTGGGTCACTTCGAAATAGCCTTCGCCGGAAAGACCCACGGAGCGGTTTTGGGAGGAGAAGTTCGAGGGATAGGTCAATTTACTGCCGGAATTAAGGCTTACTTTCGTACCGTCGCTTAACGTAAGGGTGGCTTGCTGTCCTTTGGGTACTTCGATGATATGCAAGGCGACGACTTCTTCTTCCCGCTGCATATACAGCGTGAGGGATAGAAGTCCCAATAGGACTAAGGCGGTTTGAGATCGACCTGATTTAATTATAAAAACAGGTACGTTGCCGGGGCTGTCTTTTGAGAAGAATAAGAAGATTTTTTTCTGTAATAAGAAAATTAGTCTTTACTTTGCGTTTATTGGTAATGGATTTTTTAATGCAGGATGGTATCGACATAGAAAAACTAAAGCTGGGAGATAAAAAAACGTTTCAGTTGTTTTTCGAGTGTTTTTATCCGAAACTCATGGCTTTAGCTTGCCGGTTTGTCGACGAATCCACTGCGAAAGACCTTGTCCAGGAAATTTTTGTTTCTTACTGGGAAAATAAGCATACGAACCAGGCTGATAATATCCAAGCTTACTTGTATAAGAGTTTGCAAAATACCTGTCTCAATCATTTGAAGCATCAAATGGTGGTCGATGAATATCAAGCCCGCGTACGTATTGCTGAAGCCCGGATGGCTTTTTGGAGGGAAAAATCGGATGCCAACGAGGTATGGAAAGAGGTTCTCAATCAAAACATCCGGGAACTTATCGAAGCATCGGCCAATAAATTACCCCCCAAATGCAGGGAAGCCTTTTTTCTATGTTATTTTCATGACATGAGCCATAAACAAATTGCCCAAGTCATGGGTATTTCCACGCGTACGGTAGAGGCGCATATCCGGCATGCGGTTAATTTTCTCCGTGTCGATCTGAAAGAACTATTCTTTTGGTTTCTTATTTTTTCTATCTGGCGATAGGCTTGGCCCGCGTTTGACTAATCGAATACCCGCCGGCTTTAAAAATCATAAAAAACGACAAGAAGTAAGCTCTTTTTAGAGCACTTTTAGCGGTTTTTGCACTTATCTGATAATCAGCATTATATTTAACTTTTAAATGGCACTGGCATCGATTTCAAATTGCATGCTTATCCAATTGAAATTCCATGCCGATGAAATTTCTATTTTATGCCTATGAAAATGAAATTGCATAAGCATTGCTTTTTTTTGAAGATTTAAAATATACAATAAGGGGTGGAAAGAGAAGAATCAGGTCGTTAAGAAGAAACAGAAAAAAGATGAAAGGAATAAATCGTTCAGGGAAAGCTTCTTTCCGCGTTCGCAATCCGTTTATTTTGAATATTTTTCATTTTTATTACGTAGTTTTCCCTTTCCGAGTTGTCTTTTCTATAGAGAAGAAACAAATCGGGAATGAATGGACGAACAACTACTTATACGATTTCTCACACATGCATGTTCTACAAAGGAGGTAGAACAAATAGAGCAATGGATCGCTCAGAACGAGGCCAATGCGGAGCGGTTTTTTGAAATAGAACGTATTTGGAGCTTAAAAGACGAACTTCGTTTTTCGGACAAAAAAGAGCTTAAATCGGCTTATAATCAAGTTATTTCAAAGTTAGAGACAAAAGAGGCGCCCGCGAGAAAAGTACGGCCTCCTTTTTTCCAGTGGTTCGGCTATGCGGCCGCCTTAGTCCTATTGGGACTTCTATCCCTCACGCTGTATATGCAGCGGGAAGAAGAAGTCGTC
>DBFJSK010000175.1:0-1993 GCA_048403675.1 Tannerellaceae bacterium
AAATCTAATACTATTATGAAAAAACCACATGACAAATATAGAGCTTTTATTTTTCTCTCCCAAAAATATAAATGCAAATAGTCTATTACTTTGTTAATTTAACAAAATTCGCGCTTGTCAAGCCCTTTGTATTATCTAAGATCCCTAGGATAATAAAGCTTTCTGTAAAATGAGTGACACCGTACCACCATTTGCGGATATAGAAAGGAAACCGTAAAAAAGCGAAGATAGAAACTTTCTTTGCCGCTCGGCCCGATCCCTTCCCAGCCAAAAGTACGAGATGCGGGAAAGGAAGAGATCGAGCCGGGCCGCATACGGCCTTAGGAGAAAAAAAGAAACAGAACGTCCGGTTATTCGTTTACCGGTTCCTTATATGTGTACAGACTGACGCCGATAACCGTAATGACAGATAGCGGCAACGCAAAAAGAATCGGGTCGATAGCGAACCAAGGATAAATATCGATCAAAACATCATGCCCCGTAAGCGCTTTGCAAAACCCGGTCGGCACGGCTTCGGCTTTATGCAGGAACAACATAGCGAATAAACTGGCCAATGCCCCTACCCACAAACTGGCGAGCGCACCTTGCCGCGTTGCTTTTTTCCAATAAAGCGCGCAGAAATAGGCCGGTAAAAAGGTCGCGGCGCATATGCCCATAAACAACGCCGTTCCGCGAGCGATAATACCTGCGCTCAACGTATAGCAAATAGCATAACTCACCAGGATAGAACACAGCACCCCGATACGCACCCCCATACTGGAATTCGGATTTTTACTCCGTCCCAAACGGGTAAAGGCGTCGGCTCCGAAAGCCGCCCCCATCGTGTGGAATTGAGCGCTCAAAGTAGACATGCTGGCCGAAAGGATACAGAGCATAAACACGGCGCTGAACCATTCAGGCATCGCCCGGTCGATGAAAAGAGGAATGATTTTATCCATATCCTTCACCACTTCGGAAGCCACAACCCCTTCCGAACGAAGGAAAAACAAGTTTGACAGCGCACCCACATGGTAAATAGCACCTACCGTGACCAGAATAAAAACGCAACCGATCAATACGCCCCGGTTCAACTGTTTGGTGCTTTCCACCATCATAAACCGAACCACCAATTGCGGTTGGGCCAGACAGCCGATGCCCACACCCAAAATAAGCGACGTAACGAGCGTATACCATTGCGGCGAACCGGTTACCGGCATAGCCGTCCATCCTTGGTGCCCCACGCCCTTAAAACGTTCGGGTACCATCGGGGCGATCTCCGTTAATTTTCGGTTGGCTTCTGTGAAGCCCATATCCATGATATGATAAAACCAGAAAAGCAGGAAAAGCATGCAGCCGAACATGATAACAGCTTGCAACGCATCCGTGTAAAGCACCCCTTTGATACCTCCCGTAATCACGTAAGCCGCTACGATAAGCGTAAAAATCAGCAGGGAAAGATGCAGATCGATATGAAACATTTGTTCAATAAAGACCGCCCCCCCCTTCATCACCACCGCCGCATACAAAGGCATCCCGATGAAAATAATAGTGGCAATAAAAATCCGTATCGTCTTCGATTGATAATGAAGCCCTAATAATTGGGGAAAAGTCCGCGCGTTGTGCGCCTCCCCCAATTTGCGTGTCTTCCGGCCGAAGAAAATAAAAGCGATAATCACCCCCATGAACATATTGAGCAAACATAGCCACTGAATGCCCATCCCGAAGGTGGCCGCTACGCCGCCGAAACCCACGATAGCCGAAGCCGAAATAAAGGTAGCGCCATACGAAAGAGCCATGATGATCGGGTTTACTTTCCGTCCGCCCAGCAAATAATCGCTGGCGTTCTTCGTATGCTTATACCCCAGATACCCCAACCAGGCAAGGATGAACATATAAATAATGACGGCGATTCCTAGCGTAAGTGTATTCATTTCTCGGGCGTTTTAGGGTGTGCACTGTCGGGATCGTCCCGGTTCCACATCACGATTCCGAACACGATCGAATAGGCCAGGCA
>DBFJSK010000176.1:0-4783 GCA_048403675.1 Tannerellaceae bacterium
GGATAGATAAACAGAGGATCAAGCTTAAAGAATACGTTTTTAATAGACAACTATGAATAAAAAACAAGCATGGGAGGGCGGTAAAATCTCCGTATGGGGCGCCCGCGTGCACAATCTTAAAAATATAGATGTGGAAATTCCCCGCCGCCGCCTCTCGGTGATTACCGGCATGAGCGGCAGTGGCAAATCCTCTCTAGCCTTCGACACCCTTTTCGCCGAAGGCCAGCGGCGGTACGTGGAAACCTTTTCGGCCTACGCCCGCAATTTCCTGGGTAATATGGAGCGTCCGGATGTGGATAAAATTACCGGTCTCAGCCCCGTGATCTCCATCGAGCAGAAGACGACCAACAAAAACCCCCGCTCTACCGTCGGCACTACTACCGAGGTGTACGACTTTCTGCGTCTGCTTTACGCCCGCGCCGGGGAAGCTTATTCCTACCTGAGCGGCGAGAAAATGGTGAAATATACCGAAGAACAGGTACTCCGGCTTATCCTGGACGAATACCGGGGTAAGAAAACCTACTTGCTGGCGCCCTTGGTGCGCAACCGCAAGGGGCACTATAAGGAGCTGTTCGAACAGGTGCGCAAAAAAGGCTATATGAACGTGCGGGTGGATGGCCAGATGAAAGAAATCTTCCACGGTATGAAGCTCGATCGCTATAAGATGCACAGCATCGAAGTGGTGATCGATAAGCTGATCGTGAGCGAAACCGACGAGCGCCGGCTCAAGGAAAGCCTCAAAATCGCCCTCAAACAAGGCGACGGACTGGTGTTGCTGCTGGACGACGCCACCGGCGAGGTGCGCCACTACAGCCGCCGCTTGATGGATCCCTCGACGGGTCTTTCTTATAGCGAGCCGGCGCCGCATAATTTTTCGTTCAACTCGCCGCAGGGTGCCTGCCCTAAATGTAAGGGGTTGGGCCAGGTGAATTTGCTGGATATGCAACGTATCGTGCCTGATAACGCGCTCAGTATCTCGCAGGGCGGTATCGTGGCGCTGGGCAAATATAAAAATACGCTTATTTTCTGGCAGATCGAAGCTATCTTGGAAAAATACGGCGTTACGCTGAAAACGCCTATCCGCGATATTCCCGAGGAAGCGATGGACGAAATTATGAATGGCACCGACGAACGGCTTCAGATAAAAAACGCCTCCCTGGGCAGCTCTAACTACTTCCTTACCTACGAGGGGGTAGCCAAATATATCCTGATGCAGCAAGAGAGCGAAGCGTCTGCCTCGGCGCAGAAATGGGCCGGACAGTTTATCAAAATGGCCGCTTGCCCCGAATGTGGCGGACAGCGGTTGAACAAGGAAGCGCTGCATTACCGCATAGGGGGTAAGAACATCGCCGAGCTTTCGGCTATGGATATTTCCGAACTCTATGACTGGCTGCAAAATATAGAAGAAAAACTCGATCCCAAACAGCGGCAGATCGCTGTCGAGATCTTGAAAGAGATCCGTTCGCGCCTTAAATTCCTGCTGGACGTGGGCCTCGATTACCTCTCCCTCGGACGCGCCTCGGCTACCTTGTCGGGCGGCGAAAGCCAGCGTATCCGCCTGGCTACCCAGATCGGCAGCCAACTGGTGAACGTGCTTTATATCCTCGATGAGCCTAGTATCGGACTGCATCAGCGCGACAATATCCGCCTTATCCACTCCCTCAAGCAATTGCGGGATACGGGCAATTCGGTAGTGGTGGTAGAGCACGATAAAGACATGATGCTGGCCGCCGACTATGTGGTGGATATGGGTCCCAAGGCCGGCCGCTTAGGGGGGGAAGTGGTCTTTGCCGGTACGCCCGGCGAGATGTTGAAGGCCGATACCCTCACCTCGGCCTACCTGAACGGGCGGATGGAAATAGCGATCCCCCCCGAGCGTCGTCCGGGCAACGGGCAGCAGATCACCATCCGGGGGGCGCGGGGGAATAATTTGCAAAATGTGGACGTCAGTTTTCCGCTGGGTACGTTTATTTGCGTCACCGGCGTTTCGGGCAGCGGCAAGTCGTCGCTAATCAACCGTACGTTGCAACCCATCCTGAGCCAGCATTTTTACCGTTCGTTGGAAGATCCTTTGCCTTACGACGCCATCGAGGGGATCGATGCGGTCGATAAAATCGTGAATGTCGATCAATCGCCCATCGGCCGGTCGCCCCGCAGCAATCCGGCTACGTATACCGGTGTCTTTTCCGACATCCGCAACCTCTTTGTCGAACTGCCCGAATCGAAAGTGCGTGGCTACAAGCCGGGTCGTTTCTCGTTCAATGTGGCCGGAGGCCGGTGCGAAACCTGCAAGGGCAACGGGTATAAAACGATCGAAATGAATTTCCTGCCCGACGTGCTGGTGCCTTGCGAGGATTGCCACGGCAAGCGGTATAACCGGGAAACGCTGGAGGTGCGTTTCCGCGGCAAATCCATCGCCGATGTGCTCGACATGACGATCAACATGGCCGTGGAGTTTTTCGAAAACGTACCTTCCATTCTTTCAAAAATCAAGGTCTTGCAGGATGTGGGCCTGGGCTATATCAAACTCGGCCAACCTTCCACCACGCTCTCGGGCGGCGAGAGCCAGCGGGTCAAGCTGGCTACCGAACTGTCCAAGCGCGACACGGGCAAAACCCTCTATGTGCTCGACGAACCTACCACCGGGCTGCATTTCGAAGATATACGCGTCTTGCTCGGCGTGCTCAACAAACTGGTCGATAAAGGCAATACGGTGATCGTGATCGAGCATAACCTCGACGTAATCAAAAGCGCCGACTACCTTATCGATATGGGCCCCGAAGGCGGTCGTCGCGGCGGCCAGGTGCTTTTTACCGGCACGCCCGAAGCGCTCGCAGCCAGTTCCGTAGGCTTCACGGCTCCTTTCCTGAAAGAAGAGCTGGAACGCTAGCCGGTGTAGTGAAGTAGAAGGGTGGGGCAGGAGTCCCGTATGCGAAACGGGGCTGTATGCGAAGCGGCTTATGTGAAGCGGCTTATGTGAAGCGAGGCCTTATGCAAGGCGTAGTCATATACAAAACGAGTTCATCTGCAAAACGAGTTCATCTGCAAAGCGAGGAATTGCGTCCTAGCTTTCCCGCACAAGCATGTGCTAAGCCTGCCGCCGACTAAGAAAAAAGAGGCGGCCGACGATCCCCCCCGGCAAACTTGCCTCGGGAGTGTTTCGTCGGTCGCCTCGCTTGGTAACGGGCCGGGAATTTACGCTACGGTTATCCCAGCCCCGGTTTCTCTACCTCTTAGGGACGTTTTTGAAGCAAGATGTGCTCCATATGGCCGTTACTTGTAATGTCCAGATAACAGGTACTGTTGTAGATCGTCTTCATATCGCCCGGATACCGGAGGTCGGAGGGAGTAATCGTTCCTTCCAACGTTCTTACAGTATTCGCTTCGACGATACAATCTCCGAAATTTTTCATCCAGAAGGAGGTCACCAGCGACGATCCTTCGTACATATTGATCTGCGCATACGTCGTTTTATAGATCCCGCTACCCCCTCTTTCCGCGGACAATTCGATGTGGTACTCTATCCGGCTTAAATCCTGATAAATCTGAGCCCGGGCGGACACTCCGTTGATTCCCCAGCGTGTAGCCCCTTCCGGATTCTCGTTCTTTTCTACACTTGCACAGTTATTCACACCGGCTGTTGCTTCACTTTTTTCCCATTTGTCATTTTCTTGTGTTCTCATTTTCTTACTGTTTTTAAATAAAGATGAATACATTTAATTACTAAATGCCGGTAGTTTCCGCAGGGTCTTGCACAACCCCTTCCGTCTCCTTTTCCGGCTGCCGGCGATGAGGCCGGCCTTTGTTCGATCGATCGATTACAGCGGCAAAGTAAAGCGCTTCAAACCGGGTATGCAAGCAAAGTAGCAAGGGTAAGAACGATTGTTCCCAACCTTGGAATATTCCTTCTTATCTGCCGTCCGAAAAGGGGCTTATCCTTTCGCCAACTGCCGGTTTCTCCTTCTTCCTCCCCGCACGTGTTTTGTTCCTGCCCTGCGCCCGCTTGCGGTTAGAGGCTGTCCGACGGTTTCCTATCGGGCAGCCTTCTTCCATTCCTTCTGTAATCTTTCGCAGGCTGCCGTAACCTTCCGCCCCCCATAACCTTCCATAGCCTCTTATCACCTTCCGTCGCCTTCTCATGCCGCCTTCCGTGGCTTCCCGCCTTCGCTACCCTGCTGATCTTTATGTTTATTTATCCCTTCTTATCGGCACCTCTTCCCCTCAGCGGGAAATAAAAAAAGAAACAATCGTTTATCCCTTCCGCCTTTTATTTAACTTAAAATAATTAGAGATAACCGATACTTTGTTATAACCTCCTTGCTTTGAAGGAGGAAGAAAATAAACATTTGGTAATGTCAAAAGTCTTTATTACTTTTGTGGCGCCTTAAAATACCCGTTTTTCGGGATTCCATTCGTTAGTATTCCACCGTATTTTAATCAAAAAATAAAGTGGGACTGACGAGATTTTTTATAAACCTACGTAGCCTCTATTAAATGCTCTTCTTATTGATAATCATCGCTTTCACACTCTCTGCACTCTTATCCTGGCTCATCATTCCGCGTATCCTGGTCGTAGCCTTCCGCAAACGACTTTTCGACATGCCCGACGAGCGCAAGATACATAGCCAGGCCATACCCCGTCTGGGCGGCCTTTCCTTCGTCCCGACCATTCTCTTCTCCCTCTCCTTCGTGCTGGGCATGCAATACACGCTGGGCAACAACCTGCCCCCCGCTTTGCTACGCTATATCGTACCCGAATTTTGTTTTCTCATCTGCGGGCTGG
>DBFJSK010000177.1:0-1924 GCA_048403675.1 Tannerellaceae bacterium
GTTTCCTACCTATAAAAACACGATACAGAACTCAAACGCCACTGCTGCCGGCAAGCTCTCTTCCACACCTGCTAAACCTACCCCTAAAAATCGTACATCTATGCACACAAACAACCTGATTACCCCACCGCTACTGGGAATTTTCAACGACTGCTTTCCGCCCATCATGGACGGAGTTTCCGTCACCACCCGCAATTATGCCTATTGGCTGCACCGAAAAACCGGCAACGCCTGTGTCGTCACGCCCCGTTATCCTCTCTATCGGGACGAGGAACCCTATCCGGTTTATCGCTATACGTCGCTTCCGATTCCGCTTCGCAAACCTTACCGCATGGGATTCCCGCGGATCGACTGGACGTTCACCGGCCGCCTCTCGCGCCTGCCTTTCGGATTGGTACACGCCCATTGTCCGTTTTCCTCGGGCAATCTGGCGATGCGCATCGCCCGCGAGCGCCACATTCCGATCGTAGCCACCTTCCATTCGAAATACCGGGCCGATTTTGAACGAATCATTCCCACCAAATACATCGTCGATCGCATCCTCCGACGCCTCATCCATTTTTACGAACAAGCCGACGAAGTGTGGATTCCGCAAGCTTCGGTAGAAGAAACCCTTCGGGAATACGGCTACAGAGGGCCGGTGGAAGTGATGGACAACGGCAGCGACCTGGCTCCGGAAGAAGCGATCATCTCTTTCCGGAAAGAAGCCCGCGAAAGCTTGGGCATCGCACCCGGCGAACCGGTTTTTCTTTTTGTGGGGCAACATATCTGGGAAAAAAATATCGCTTTCCTGCTGGACGCCCTCACCGACCTGACCGACTTGCCTTTCCGCATGTTTTTCATCGGTTCGGGCTACGCCGAAAAAGAAATCCGCCAACTGGCCGACACCCTGCGCCTCACCGGCCGCATCAGTTTCCGCGGCCCCGTTACCGACCGGGATGTATTGAAGAAATTCTATGCCGCCGCCGATCTTTTCCTCTTCCCTTCCCGGTACGACAACGCGCCGCTCGTGGTAAGGGAAGCGGCCGCCCTCGAAACTCCGTCCCTCCTGCTGGAAGGTTCCACGGCCGCCCAAGTCATCCGCGACGGGGTAAACGGGTATCTTTCCCCCGACCATCCCGAAGCCTACGCCAACCGCATCCGGCAATTGCTCACCCGACCGGAAGCCTTACGCCGCAGCGGCCGGGAAGCCGCCCGTACCATCAGCCGCCCCTGGAGCGAAATCATAGAAGAAGTATTCGACCGTTACACCCATTTAATCCGACGCAAATGCCGACAAACACCTCTGGCCGTACCCCAACTCCTGTGAAGTGGCCCGGTTTTTTCCGAATCCTGCTTCCGATAGGCATCGGCCTAGGCGTTACTTACTGGTTGTTTCGCAAGGAATTCCGTCCGGAAGTATGGCATCAAATCCGGTTTACCGGCCAGAGCATCGTCAGTTTGCTGGTTGCTTTCTGCCTAATGCTGGGTAGGGATTTCTGGTTATCATGGCGTTTCCGCTGGCTTTGCCGTCCCGACCGGCTGGGTTGGTGGCAGGCCGTACGGGTAAATCTGCTTTGCGAATTTACGTCGGCCGTCACCCCTTCGGCGGTAGGCGGTTCGGGATTCATACCGGTTTTCCTGAAAGGGGAAGGCATACCCGCCGGGAAAGGAACAGCGGTTACCCTTTCCACGCTGTTTCTGGACGAATTGTATTTCGTTTTGCTCTTCCCGGTCTTCTTTTTCTTTTTTCCGGCCCGGGCCTTATTCGGCAGTTCCATCCATCTGACGCCTGTTTTCCGGTTGGTTTTTATCCTGGTATATATCGCAATCGCCGCCTGGACGCTTTTCCTCTACCTCGCGCTTTTCCGACGTCCCGACTGGGTAAGTCGGTTTATTCGCCGCTTATTTCGTTTACGCTGGTTACGCCGGTGGGAATCAAGCG
>DBFJSK010000178.1:0-5006 GCA_048403675.1 Tannerellaceae bacterium
TTCCGTTTGTCGGAATGGACAGACGCAGCCGCCCTGGCATTGGAAGAAGAATACGACCGGGTTTCTAAAGTGCCTGCCATTATGGAGGCCAAGTGTACGAACCAGGGCTTGCTTACTGAACTTCGCCCGTGGCTTATTGAATTCGGCAAACTCGGGGTACGTGGAAAAGAGGCGGTGGAGCTGGCGCGTATGTATCGCAGCGGAAAGGATGATGCCGCTTTCTGGAGCAAATTCGTACAAAATAAAATGAGTGTCGAGGATCGTAAAAACTACGAAGCGCACAAGTCCGGCACGATGAAACTGCAACCCTTCTATGAAATGGTGATGGACGATATGGCGTTCGGCTTCCTGCAACGGCTGAGCGGCGAGGTGCCCAAAGATTATCGCGGTATCGGCTCGTTCGGCAACTCCGCTACGATTCAGACTAAATTGATGCTCGACCAGGATACGACAACTTATTATACGTCGGGGATCGGCCAAAAAGCGGGCGATTGGATCGGGGTGGATTTGCGCACGTTGCGGGATGTGTCTGAGATAGCCATCCTTCAGGGACGCAATTCAAAAGATGATGTGGATTATTTCGATCACGCCGCCCTGGAGTACTCAGCCGACGGAAAAGTATGGACTCCCTTACTTGATGAACTCAGCAAACAGTATGTCATCCATTGGAAAGGCGAAAGCGTAAAGGCGCAGTATATCCGGCTGAGACGGATGGACTCCGAGCGGAAAAATTATGCGTCTATTCGTTCGTTTGTCATCAATCCGCTTACCGTGGATAATCTGGGCTTTGGGATAGAGGCCGACAATCGGGAACAGGTTCTTTCCGCCTTCGACGGGAACCTTAACACCTCTTTCCAGCAGCACGGTTCCTTGGTTATGGAAGTAAAGAACGGCGTGAAAGGATATACTTTCTTGACAAACACGCTTTCGCAACCTGTCCGTGTAAAGCAGTTCGATGCCCAAGGAACCCAGGTAGCCGAAACCTCATTCGATTCTGCTTTTGCCAAAATTGAACTGGCGGATGAAAACGTGGCGAAGATAAGCGTGGAAGGTACGGCCGAAATCTTCGAAATAATTCCGGAAATTTCCGCATCCCCTATCCAATCCCATTAGTGATATTCCCCCCCGGGTTCGGAGCGATCCATTCCCGGGGGCTTCATGTATTTTTTATAAGATAAAAAAAAGGGCTTGCAAAGGAAATCCGATTTTTATGCCTATGCAGCAAGAAATACATAAGCATCCGATTCAAATTGCATCGTTATGTAATTCGAATTACACTGGCATGCATTTTTGCACTTCCAAAACGCACTGAAAATCAAGCTGATACAAACGCAGTTTTTTCCTGATTCGAATGGATAGGCTTCTTGTAATTTTTTTTATTTTTATCACAGAAAAGACAGCTGCAAAAACAATCCATAGAAATAAGATAAAATCGAAAAAGATAGCCTTGGGAGGCGAAAGCAGCTGTCCTCCCTACCCAACGTTGAAAAATAAAGCCTTCCCCTTTCAAATCCAATACTCCAACAATTCCTCAATCGTGCGAACCCGCGCCTTCTCTCCTTCACCCAAAGCCAGATCATACACCCAAAATCCTTCCCGGCCGGCCACCACGCGAACAGCCGAATCGACTTCGCGTCCGGCCAGAATCCCGTTTCGTCGGAGCGCTTTCCGGGCCATTGCATACGCCTCGCCCTCTCCTTGCAAATTCACCTTTTCCCGATACAGCGGATCGATCCGGAAAAGTCCGGTTTCCCGATCGAAAGCAATCCCTTTGCGGACGAAAAAATCGGCCAGATAGCCATCCAGCGCCAAATCCTCCGGCACCCCCGTGCGGATCCCCTTCTCCCGATCCATCAGCCAGATCCGGTCGGCAATCTGCAAAGCCAGTTCCAAATCGTGGGTAGACATGAAAATCGTCTTTCCCGTCCGGCGCGTCAGGCTATGCAAAAGTTGCATCATCTCCACCTTGCTCGGAAAATCCAGGAAAGCAGTCGGTTCATCCAGGTAAATAACCGGCGTTTCCTGCGCCAGGGCTTTGGCTATCATCACCTTCTGGCGCTCGCCGTCGGAAAGGGTATGCACCATGCGGCCGCCGAGTGGCACAATGCCTACCGAGCGGATAGCCCATTCCACTTTCTCGTGGTCGTCGTCGCTCAACCGTCCCCAGAAACCCGTATACGGACTCCGGCCCATACCTACCAATTCACGCACCGACATATGGCGGACAGCGCATTTCTCGGTCAGCACCAGGCCGACAATCGTACTCAGTTCTTTGTCGGTATAGCTGCCCAGTTCCCGGCCAAGTACCGAAATATGGCCTCCCAAAGCAGGTTGAAAACCCGAAAGGGTACGCAAAAGCGTAGACTTCCCTACCCCGTTCGCTCCCAACAAACAAGTCAGTTCGCCGCTATAGAGGGAGGTGCGGATATGTTCGGCCACCTTGTGCACGCCCTGTTTCGACCGGTAGCCGATGGCCAAATCCTCAATCTGAATCGTTGCCTTTCTCATCGCTTATTCATTCCATTCGTTCTTACGTTTGCGGAACAAGACCGACGCCACCACCGGCGCACCGATCAACGCCGTGACCGAATTCACCGGTAGCGCCCCTTCGAATCCCGGCAGCCGGGCCACCAGGTTGCAAACCAACGCCAGCGCTCCCCCCGCCAGCAAAACGGCCGGCATTAGGATGCGATGATCGGAAGTCTGGAAAATGGCGCGGCACAGATGGGGCACGGCCAGCCCCAGAAAAATCACCGGGCCGCAATAGGCCGTCACAATAGCGGTCAGGACGCCGGCCGAAGTAATCACCAGCAAACGGGCCTGCTTGATGTTCAATCCCAGGTTCCGGGCATACCCATCGCCCAGAAGCATCAGATTCAAGGTTTTGATTAACAAAAACGAAAGGGGAAGCAAGACGGCCATGATTCCGACAAACACCATCATCTGGTTGCCCGATACGCGCGAAAAACTGCCCAGGCCCCAGATTACATAAGCCCGTATATCTTCCTCCACACTGAAAAACTTCAATACGCCGATCACGGCATTCGCCACATAGCCGATCATCACGCCGATGATCAAAAGGGTAACGTTCCCCCGCACTTGCTGCGATACATAGACAATCAACGCCATCACCGAAAGCGAGCCGGCCACGGCCGCTACCGAAAGGGCGATTTCTCCCATCAAACCGAGCTTGCTCAGCGCCACGCCTCCCAGACTGCCGCTCAGCAGGACGACAAAGGCCACCCCCATGCTCGCCCCCGAACTGATCCCCAATACCGAAGGGCCGGCCAGGGGATTGCGGAATACGGTTTGCATCTGCAACCCGCTCACGGACAATCCGGCTCCGGCTACCAAGGCGGTCAGGGCTTGGGGCAAACGGGATTTCCAGATAATGTTCTGCCAGCTCACCGGTTCGGCATCGCCCTGGCCGAAACAAATAGACCATACCGAGGCAAGGGGAATGGAAACCGACCCCAAAGCCAGATTCAGGAAGAATAAAAAGCCGATCAGCAGCAGGATCAGCAGCATCCAAAAGGCAGTAGCCCTAGCTCCTTCCTCTTTTTGCATTCTACCTTCCGAAGCTCTTTTCCAAACGGGATTATCCCGCTTCCACGCGAATTTATTCATCTGGCCAACCGGTTTATTCATTTTCTAAACGGGCATAATAAACCTGCGTATGGCCGGGTAATAAGTCGGGGTGGAAAATAGCCAGCAAATCGGCCAGCACGACTTCCGGCTCGGTAGGCATGCTTTCATAAAATGGCGTTTGTTTCATATTACAGTAGATGACCGACTTTTCGCGAAAAGCCCGGAAATCGGCATACCGCGGATCTTGATCCACTAAGGCGTCATAAGTGAACCGTCCGGGATAGCTATTTACGATACGCCAGTAATCGGCTTCGTCGGCCCGGTTGTAAACGGTTTCAAAATCGAGGGTTACGCCCCCCGAACGGGTATCTTCTTTGAGGAAATAATCAGCTCCGGCGTCTTTAAATAACTGTGCCAGGAAACTTTTCCCTCCCACGGCATACCAGTTGCCGCCGCGCATCTCTCCGCTGAATACGACAGGGCGTTTTTTTACTTTACCTTCCGCCGTCAAGGCTTTCAGGTGGTTATACCGGTTTTCGATCGCAGCGAATTTCCGGTTAGCGCCGGCTTCGTCGCCCAACAACAAACCAACGAATTTGATCCATTCGGCTTGTCCCAGCGGGGTGGTTTCTTTATAGCCCAGATGGGGAATAAGGGGAATGCCCACGTCTTTCAAGGCTTCGTATCCTCCGCGTTTGAAAGGAGAAATCAAAATCAGATCCGGATTCACGCTCATAATTACCTCCGTATCGAAATTTCCTTCAATGCCGATCCGGGCGGTTCGGCCTTCACTGAGCCGGCGGTTCATTTCCGGATTAAACAGATGGCGTGTGCTGGTAATACCGACTACTTTATCGAGTGCGCCGAGTTTGATGAAATTGGACAATTGCAGGGAGGTCATGCAGATCACGCTCCGGATGGGTATTTCGATCGGCGTATATCCTTCCGGCAGAGTGGCCGGCCGGGTACCCCGCGGGATAAGGGCATACTGATAAGTCGCAGCCTCTTCGTTCTGAGGATCGCGTATATCGAGCCGGATGTAATCGGGGGCGTAGGTAAGCTGAAAGCCTTCGGCATAACGGGGTGTAATGCGTTCGGAAACGCTCGGTTGCCCTGGCGTGTCGGACACCGCCAAACCGGAGCTATCGCCTGCACGGCCTCTTACTTCGGACGCTGCCGGATCGGCCGGTCGGCTGCCGGATGTGCACGAACCTGCCATCAGGCAGAAAGCCAGACCGGTAGCTGCTAAAAATGGGTTCATCATCGTTATTTGTTTACTTCACGTAGATAAGTCCGCTTCTTCCCCACGAGGTAAGCGACTTTGTTTTTTCTGAAAAAGGCAGGTCTTCTGACTTGCTTCCATTCCCGACGCCTTCCCGGGGAGAGGTGAATCGCCCCAGTGGCATTGGAGTGTTGCC
>DBFJSK010000179.1:0-5165 GCA_048403675.1 Tannerellaceae bacterium
CAATACCTTTACTTACAAAGACTTCACCTTGTATTTCCTGATCGACGGAAAGATCGGCGGCAATACGATCGGCAAAACCCAGAGCTATCTGGATAGCTACGGGGTAACGCAGACTACGGCCGATGCCCGCGACAACGGCGGCGTGGATGCAGGCAACGGCACGAAAATAGATGCCCAGACCTATTACGAAACGATTGCTGGGAAATCCGGAGCAGGCGACCAATATGTGTATTCCGCTACGAACTTCCGCTTGAGAGAACTTTCTTTGGGCTATACCTTCCGCAATTTGCTGGGAGCATCGAAGAACCTGAATCTCTCGTTTGTAGCCCGCAATTTGTTCTTCTTCTATAAGGACTCTCCGCACGATCCGGATTTGTCCGTTTCCACAGACAATGCTTGGCAAGGCTTCGACACCTTCGGGCTTCCGGCCAGCCGCAGCTATGGTATTAATTTGAAAGTTACATTCTAATAAGGCACGAATATGAAAAAGAATAAATTCAACCAACTAAAAAAAGCCCTGCCTCTGTTGCTGGCGGGGGCATTGGTGGGAACGACGGCCTGCACCGATAATTTCGAAACCCTCAATACGAATCCCAACGGGTTGCGACCCGAACAAGTTGCGCTGGCTTCTCGCTTCAACCAGCCGATTACGTCGGTTTACCTGAATTATCAGAACCGGAACTACGAGTATCAGTTGCAGCAAAACCTGAATGCCGACTTATATTCGGGCTATATGGGCGTGCCGACGGCTTTCAATGGAAATAACAACAATTCGACGTACAATATGGATCAGGGTTGGAACGAGACCCCGTTCAAGGCCGGCGAATTGTACGTGATGCGACCCATCTCGGATATCCTCAAATCCACCGAGGAACTCGATTTTACTTCGATTGCTAAAATTATCCGGGTAGAAGCCATGCACCGGGTAGCCGATATTTACGGGCCGATACCCTATACAAAGGCGATGCAAGGCGGCCAGGCGGTACCTTACGACGACTTGGCGACGGTGTACAAAACCTTCTTGGCGGAATTGGAAGAATCGGTCAACGATTTGACGACCTTCGTAGAAGGCCCCGACGCCGATCAGAGCCGTATCTCCTCCTTCGATATTGTATGCGGAGCCGATTACAAACAATGGATTCGTTTTGCCAATTCACTTCGCTTGCGTCTGGCCATGCGGATCGCGATGGTCGAACCTCAACTGGCCAAAACCACGGCCGAAGCGGCTGTCAACCATAAATACGGGGTGTTGGTAGCCGGTAACAAGAATGTGGAAGTGGTCGATCCGACGTTGCAGAATCCGCTGAACGAGATTAATTATGCTTACAACGATGTGCGTGTAGGCGCTTCGCTGGTAAGTTTGCTGCAAGGCTACGACGATCCGCGTTTGCCGGTTTACGTAACGAAGGTAGGTTGGTTCAATAATGAAGACATCAAGGATAAATCCGGCAATGCTACGGGTAGCATCGGCAACTATGTCGGTATTCGTCAGGGGACGCTGATCGACGACAAGGCGAACTATCAGATGTTCTCTACGCTCAATATGCCGCAGGGGAATAAATATACCGATCAGACAGGCAATAAGGTGCAGATTTCGAATGCGCTGCCTTGGATGAAAGTGGCCGAAGTGTATTTCCTCAGGGCTGAAGGCGCCCTGAGAGGTTGGAATATGGGCGGAAGTGCGAAAGATCTGTACGAACAGGGAATCAAAGTTTCCTTCGACGAGTACGGCATTCCGGCGGAAGCTTATAGCGCTTATCTGGAAAACGACAAAGGCGTAGCGCTCGATTATGAAGACCCGCATAATCCTGAGAATAATATCAAGGGCATCGATAAAGCAACCGTTAAATGGAACGACGGCGCTTCGAACGAAGAAAAACTCCACAAGATTATCAATCAGAAATGGTTGGCGATGTATCCGGAAGGACAGGAAGCTTGGAGCGAGTTCCGCCGTACGGGGTATCCGAAACTTTTCCCGGTGGTACACAACTTCAGTTCGGCCATGAAACCGGCCGGCGGTATTGCCGACGGCGATTTCGTGAAACGTCTGCGCTTCCCGCGCAACGACAAAAACTCGAATGGGCCAGAGGTGGAAAATGCCGTGAAGTATTTGAACGGGCCTGATATTGAAGGTACGCGCCTGTGGTGGGACACAGGAAGTAATTTCTAATCTGTCCTGACTTATGTATATCGAACGCCGGTTCTTGCACGCTGAAAACGTCGAACCGGCGTTTGTTTGTTTTACCGCCAACTCCGGATGCCCGCGGCATCCTTGTTTTTTACTTTGACGGGGTTTCCGCCTGTCGGATTGTTTGTTTATTCGTTTGGAAAATCCTACCTTTAAACACGATTAAACAGGTGTTTTTATGAAAAAACTGATTCTTTGGATAAACCTCGCTTTTTGGGTGCTTTCTTCCCTTGGCTGGGAAGCGAAAGCAAGTGATAAACTCCGGATTCCCCCCTCCGGCGAAAAAACGCTGTTGCATGCCGGCTGGCTTGCCCGCCGCGCCAACGAAGTACGGCCCGACGGCAATACCTTGACATCCGCTCCCTTCTCGGCCGACGGCTGGATGCCGGCCCGGGTGCCGGGTACGGTACTGGCCACCCTGCTTGAAAATAAAATCTATCCTGCACCCGAATTCAGCCTCAACAACAACCTGATTCCCGATATATACGAAACAGGCCCCGGCTTCTACACCTTCTGGTTCGTCAACCGGTTCGAAACCGGCCCGCTGCCTGCCGGTCGGAAGGTCTGGCTGAATTTCCGCGGCATCAATTACAAAGCCGAATTGTTCCTGAACGGAAAAAGGCTGAACCCCTCCACCCATGAAGGCATGTTTCTGAGGCGGAGTTTCGAGATCACCCCTTATCTGAAAGCCGATTCCGTCAATACGCTGGCCGTGATCGTCTATCCTCCCACCTATCCGGGCAACCCCAACGGCGGACAGGGAGGCGACGGACAGATCGCCCGCAACAATACCATGCAGTATACCCCCGGTTGGGACTGGATTCAGCCTGTGCGCGACCGGAACACCGGTATCTGGGATGAGGTATCGCTCACCACCACCGGGGCTGTGAAAATCGCTTCTCCCTATGTCGTGACCGAGGTGCCCGGCCCCCGCCGGCCGGCCGATAAGCAACAGGCGCCCGCCCGGGTGCGCACCACGGTGGAGGTGGAAAACTGTACGGACATTCCGCAGCAGGGCGTGCTGGTGGTGCAAACCGACGGTTGTCGGCTGTCCGAACCCGTGGCTCTCGCCCCGCATGAAAAGAAAATAGTCGGGTTGAAAACGTTGACGGTGAAGAATCCGCGCCTGTGGTGGCCCAACGGCATCGGCGACCATCCGCTTTATCCGATGTCCATCGCTTTCGAACAGCAGGGCGACGTAAGCGACCAGATCGGGTTGCGTTACGGTATCCGGCAGATCGACAGTGAAAAATGCCCCGCTACCGGCGGCCGCCTTTTCCGCGTGAACGGACAAAAGATTTATATGCCCGGCGGCAATTATATTAATTCCGACTGGTTGCTGCGTCTTTCGCCCGAGCGGTATCGCGACGAAATCCGCTTCCATGCCGAAATGAATTTGCGCATGATCCGGGTATGGGGGGGCGCTTTGTTGGAGCGGCCCGAGTTTTACGAGGCCTGCGACGAGTACGGCATGTTGGTTTTTCAGGATCTCTGGGGCAGTGGCGATTGCAACGGGGCCTGGGAAGATCCCATGAAGGCGCATTCGCGGGCGCGCCGGTGGGAATATCCCGATAATCATGCGCTTTTTCTGGCTTCGGTAGAAGATCAGGTGAAAATGATCCGGAATCATCCGAGCCTTTGTTTTTGGTGCGGCGCCAACGAGTGGCCGCTCTCGGAAGATATTGACCGGCAGTTGCATACCGATGTTTTTCCCCGACTCGATCCGGCCCGGCTTTTCGTAAGCTATTCCACCGATACGCTTTTTACCCGCAATACGATCGGTGCGGTGGGCGATGGCCCGTACGGGATTCAGGAGCCGGAGTGGTTTTTTACGTTTCGTTCCTCGCCTTTCAATCCCGAATCGGGATCGGTGGGCTCGCCGGAGGTGGAGAGCATGCGAAAGATAATGACGGAAAAAGAGCTGGCCGGTTTTCCGCGCCAGGGGCGTACCCGCGAACCGGCTTGGCATTACCATAAAGATTTGGGTTACGGCGATCAGCTAGAGCGGTACGGCGAAGTAAAGGATATTGAAACCTATTGCCGGTATGCCCAGGTGGTGAATTACGACCAGTACCGCAGTTTTATGGAAGGGTGGGCTTCGCATCTATGGGAGTGGTATACAGGCATTCTGATTTGGAAAACGCAGAATCCCTGGACATCCCTGCGCGGGCAGATGTATGATTGGTTCCTGGATGTGAACGCCTCGCTGTACGGAACGCGCAAAGGGTGCGAGCCGCTGCATCCTTTTTATAACCGGGCTACCGGGCAGGTGGGATTGATAAATAGCCGTTTGGAAGCGTACGACGGGTTGCGGGTGAACGCCCGGCTGTATGGACGCGACGGGCGGCTGCTGTGGGAGAAGGAGGCGACGACCTGCGGGGCGGCCAACTGTTCCGACAGCCTGTTTGCCGTACCGGCGCCCGAAGGAGTAGCGGGGGTGTATTTCCTGAAATTGGCTTTGTATGCCGATGAACGCGAAGAGGCTCGTCCGCTGACGACGAATGTATACTGGCTCACTACGCATCCGAAGGATTATACCACGTTGGCCGATCTTCCTTCCGCCTCTCCCGATTTGCGGCTGAAACTTCGCCGGCAGGCAGAGCGGTATACCGGGTTCTTGACGCTTTCGACCGGCAAGGAAATTAGTTTTTTCAACCGGGTGAAGGTATTCGATAAAGCAACCGGGGAACGGATTCTTCCGGTACACTATTCGGATAATTATGTAACGTTGATGCCGGGCGAGTGCGAAGAGATCGCCTTCGATTTTGTTTCCGACTTGCCGCCCGAACGGGTTTCGGTGGTAGTGGATAGCTGGACTTCCGGGCGGTTGACGTGCCGGCCGGAGCCTTAAAGCTCTTACCGTATTAAAGCTTTAGCCGATCAGTTCGCCTTTTCCTTGGCGTACGATTTCGAAGGCGTCGTCGATGCAATTGACAATGGTGGAAGGTTCTACGCCTCCATAGCCGCCGTCGATGAC
>DBFJSK010000180.1:0-2128 GCA_048403675.1 Tannerellaceae bacterium
CCCGTACTGGTAGGATCGGCGCTTGCCTGGCGCGAAGGCCTGTTTCGCCCCGGCGCGGCGGCGCTTTGTTTTCTGGTGGCTTTCCTGGCCCAGATCGCCAGTAATTTTGCCAATGACTATTTTGATTTCAAGAAAGGAGCCGACGGAGAAAACCGGGTAGGGCCCGAGCGGGCCGTCGCTTCGGGCTGGATTACGCCCGGGGCGATGTTGCGCGCCACGTGGCTGACCCTGGCGGCCGCCTGCGTCGCAGGCTGTATGCTCCTTTTTTATGCCGGATGGGAGCTGATTCCCGTAGGTGTGGCGATCGCCCTATGCGTGCTGGCCTATTCCGCCGGCCCGTTTCCGCTTGCTTACAACGGGCTGGGCGACGTATGCGTCCTGTTGTTTTACGGAATTATCCCGGTCTGTTTTACTTATTATGTACAAACGCTTTCTTTCTCCTTCTTCTCCTTTTTGATGTCGTTGGCCGTCGGTCTGCTTTCGGTAAATATCCTGGTGGTGAACAATTACCGCGATTATACCGAAGACAAGGCGGCCCGTAAACGCACCACCATCGTGCTTTTCGGACGTCGGTTCGGCCGGGTATTGTACCTGGTGAACGGATTGGTCGCGCTTTCGATTGTTTTCCCGCTTTTGCTGGAGGACAACTGGTGGAAAGAATGCCTTTACGGTGTCTTTTTCGTATTGTTTATCGTAACTTGGGGCGAGTTGAAGCGGTACGAGGGGCGCGAGCTGAACTATACCTTGGCCCATACCGCCCGCAACCTGTTTCTTTTTGCCCTTATTTTAACGGCGGTGCTCTGTTTTTGATACCCTGCGTACGTATTCTCTTTTCAAGTGGCGCATCAGTGTATTCAGATTATGGCGGATATGTTTGGAGAGGATAATCATCGTGACGGCCAGGATAATGAGAACGATGCCCAGCGCCAGATGCGCGGTGAAGGGTTCGCCGAATACCACCACTCCTACCAGTACAGCCGTCACCGGTTCGGTAGCCCCCAGCACAGCAGTGAGCGTGCCCCCGATATGGTGTACGGCCAGCACGAGGGTGATATTCGAAATAACGGTCGGAACCACGGCCAGCAGCAGAAGGTTGAGCCAGGAAGCGGCGTCCGGTATAGGTTGTATCCCGGTATGAAGGCCGGCTTTGAGGGCGAACAGCAAGGTGCTGACGATAAAGACGTAAAAGGTAAGGGTGCGCCCGGTGAGCGTGCGTATCCGCGCTTTGTTGACGGTGGTGATGTACAGCGCGTATGCCACGGCCGAAAGCAGTACGATCACGAGGCCGAATGCATCGATTTGTTCGTCGCCGCTCTGTATCGAGAGCCGGGCGACGCCGCTGATGGCGAGCAGGATGGCTACGACGGTCACCCACGAAGTTTTTTCGTGAAAGAAAACCAGCATCACCAGCGTGACGAAAACGGGGTAGGTGAAGTGCAGCGTGGTGGCAATGCCGGCCGACATGAAACTGTATCCCCAGAAAAGGAACATAGCCGAGAGGGTATACAACAGTCCGAGCAGCAGCAAAAAAGGAATGTCGCGGCGGCTGATCCGGAGGGATTCTTTTTTCACCAGCGTAAGGATCAGAAGGGCGGCGGTAGCGAATAGAAAGCGGTAGAACAAGATGGAGTCGAATAGCATGCCCTTGGCCATCAGGGGAAGGGTAAAGAGGGGGATCAAGCCGAAGGTGACGGAGGTGGCGATCCCGTAAGCGAAACCTTTTATGTTGCTCATACGTTTTTCTTTTTGTTTACAGGGTTCATTCCAATTGCAACCGCAGGAAAAAAGGCGGCGGTTGGGAAAACGAGTACAAATGTAAGGGAATGCGGGGGAATATAAGCGGGGAAGAAACTTTTTTAACGTAGTTGTATAGTGGGAAGGCCGGGAACGGTAGCAGGCGGCAGGGGGTAAAAGGTTGACAGAGTTGTTTTTCCGGAAAAAGAAATCTTTTTCGGGTTGTTTTTCTTTTAGGCTGTTCCGGTTAAGGGGCAGAGGTACAGGGTGTATAAAGGCATTGATTTTAATTTTATAGAGAAAAGATAGTGGGGAAATATCTGTCTTTTTGCCTTTTTGTGATGCTTTTTATTTATAAAATGCGGTTCGATTTGGAGAAATTAATGTGTTTTTG
>DBFJSK010000181.1:0-4203 GCA_048403675.1 Tannerellaceae bacterium
GTACTTGTCGGCGTAACGCGCCGATACCTTTTCCATATCCTTCTCGCCGCAAACGAAATACCCGGTTGCCGGACATTCGGTTTCGAAATTGCGGAACCTGTTTCCCAGATAGAAGTTCAAACCGTACAAATTCCGGTATTCCTTCAGGTTATTCATTACGTAGAGTTGGTGCTGGGCTTCCGGATATTCGTTCCGGATACGTTCGGCAAAAGGCCGCGAGGAACTGCCCTGGCGGATGCCCAGCATAATCACCCCGTCGATCAGCAGATTGACCGCGAAAGTAAGGGCGATGGTAGCGTATAGAATCTTGATATTGATCTTCTTGAATAATTGATAACATACCGTGATGATTGCCAGCAACGCGACAACCATCAACATCATCGTCAGAAAATTGGGCGTTTGCAACGTGTGGGTAATCATCCCGAGGGTTTGCAAGGTGGAAAGCCGCCCGGTATAGTGGCCGGCTATAGCCGCCGGATCGATTACACCCGCCATCGTCAGCGCCAAACCGATCCATACCACCGTTACCACCGAGGCCATAAAGGCGGCGAACACCCGGGTTACCTTCGTGCGGTATTCCGTGATGTAGATGGCGTATTGGGCCAGAAACAGCGCGATAAACGGATAGGCCGGCATCAGGTATACGCTTCGCTTGCTGGACGGGATGGAATAGAAGAACACAATGCACACCAAGGCAACTAAACTGAATAACCGCACTTTTTCCATTGTAAGGATATGTTTCCAGCTATCCGACAAAAGCTGGCGGAAGCTGTGCTGAGGCTTGTGAAGTTTGATACCGAACAGGGTGAAAAAGAAAAAGATTGTCCAGGGAATAAAGCCGGCGGCCAGCGTTACGAAATTGTACCATACGCCGTTTTCATGCCCCAGGTCGTACGAAATGCCGGGGGTGGAGAGGTGGAAGAAACGGCCGAAGTTCTCGGCCAGCACCACGTTCAGGAAATCGTCGCCTCCTTGTTTCCAGGCCGCTACGTACCATAGCATAGGCAGGAAAAGCGAAGAAACGCCTGCATACAGCAGGGCTTTGAAGATCGTCAGCCAACTGTATTTGCGCAACATCAGCAGGTAAACGCCGAAGATGAAGAGGGGCAGGATAATGCCGACCGGCCCCTTGGTAAGAATGGCGCATCCGAAGAGCAGGGGGATGAAGATGGGCAATCCTTTCAATTCCAGTTTGTCTTCCCAACGGTAGAGTTGGAAAAGGCCCAGTACGATAAACATCGTCAGCAGCATGTCCACCCGGGTCGTCATGGCCGCCCGGTGTATTTCTACCGAGGTCATTAATAAGAGGGTGGCGATAAAGGCTTCCTGAAACTTGACGATTCGTTTGCCGAAGAATACCAGTACGAATCCCATCAGCACGACAAAGGCCAGGGCCGAGGGCAGGCGCGAAGTAAATTCCGTTACCTCGCCGCCCGGATAGGAGAAGGCGGCCATCAGCCAATGGGCCATCGGGGGCTTGTAGGCAAATTCGTTGGCGTAGGCCTGGGGAAGCACCCAGTTGCCGGTTTCCAGCATCGAAACGGCTACCGCGGCTTCGCGGGGTTCTCCTTTGGTGGAGAAATCGCCCAGGCCGATCCAGGGAAGGACGGAGATGATGCAGATCACGATAATCATCGTCACCGGCTTTTGCAGATAGAGATATTGCAATGTTGATGTTCGCATAAACGTGTCGTAGGGGGCCGCAGGCCCGGTTGTTTACTAAAAATAGGCTACAAAAGAACAATTTTTTACGGACTTTTCTCGCTTTTCGGACTAACTTTTTAGGTTCCTAAAGATTCTTTAATAGCCTTCCGGATGGCTTCGGCATCCGCTTTGTTTTCTTTGAGGATGGAGAGGATCAGGTTTAAATAGCTTTCTTTGTTGCTGATACCGCATAGATTGCATAGCCGGCTTTGGGGCAACATGCCTTTTTGGTTGTACACCCGGAGGATGCTTTTATAATCGGCGGTTTCGATGTAGCGGGCGAACTCCGTCTTGAGCCGGCGGTAAATTTCGTCTGCATGGATGCCCTGGCGGATGCTTTCCACATGCTCGGTCAGTTCTTCGATGGTGCTTATTTTCCGATCGACAGTCGTCTCCAGCCGTTTGCGTACCTGGTGCTTGGCATGCAGGATCACCTGCGCTTCCAAATCCTTCTCGAACAGGCGAACCACATGTTCTTTTACCTGGCGGAATACCTCGTCGGGATCTTTCATCAAGCGGCGCGCCACGGTTTTAATTACGGTTTCGATCATCAGCAGATTCTCTACTTCGGCTACCTCGGGTACGTAGATATGTTGCTGGCGCAGGTAGGCTATTTCGCCTTCGGTGCGTCGGTCGCGATCGACGATGCCTTTGCTTTCCAGGGTATGAAAATCTTTCAGTTGGCTGAACGCTTTCGTGGTTTCGATCACTTTCTGGCATCCGCCCATCGGCTTGACGCGGTAATCGGGGAAAATCAGCGGATACAGGCGGCTGTCGATGCTGTTGGTGTCGGTGCCTTCGATGAAGAGAATCGGCTGCCGGCTGCCGAGCAGTTCCATATAGACGCCTTCGGGGAAGCCGTCGTTGCTCTGGATCAGTTCGTAATCCCAGGCGTGCCGGTCGGCGTCGTACGAACGGATCCAGATTCGCTGGCTGTCGGTGCGCGAAGCGGCGAAGTCGATGTCGTGCGTCAGGTAAATGTAGGTGCAGTCGGGGCGCATGGCCTCTATTTCGTCCCAGAGCTGGGTCTTAATCAGGTTGTGCAACAGCGTTTCGGGTTCTTCGATCACCAGGATGGCGCCGGGTCGCGAACAAAGAATGGCCCCCGTGAGGTAAAATACGAGTTTTTCGCTGTCGCTCATCCGGCCGGCCGTGTACGAGCCGCTGCCTATGCGCAGGGTCGATACCAGTTCGATAAAGCCCGATTTGCGGATCAGCCGGTTGTGGGGGAACATTTTTTCCCAGACGGTCTGGATGCGGTCGAGCTTGGTAAGGGGAGGGCGCAGGCCGGGTTCGTTTTTGGAGGCTTCTTTGTAATTCACGGCCGCTTCGAATTCTTCGTTTTGCAGATGCAGGATCAGCTTCTCGTAATCCGAAAGGCGGGGCATGAAGAGCCGTTCCTTAATCATCGATTGCAGGCGGGTAAACTCGTTGCCTTCCTCTTTTTCCACCACGCCGGCCGTTTCTTCGTTTTCGATGAAGAGGGCGCGCAGGCCCGAAATTTTTTCCGCCTGCTGGGGATATCGTTCTTGTATATCGCGTCCGAACGAACTCTTGCCGATGCCGTTGGCTCCGATCACGACTACGACGCGGGCATCCAGCCGAACAGGTTCTGCGGCATGCAGTTTGGTGGGTAGTGTAAGCTCCATAGCGTTGATGATTAGGTTTCCAAAGTTATGAATATTTGTTTGGTGCGCAAAAAAATCAGCTACAATAATCG
This sequence comes from Tannerellaceae bacterium, assembly GCA_048403675.1. GTDB lineage: Bacteria > Bacteroidota > Bacteroidia > Bacteroidales > Tannerellaceae > Parabacteroides. The sequence continues at coordinate 3,425 of DBFJSK010000181.1, forward strand.
GCGGGCGGCCTAAGGGAGGGAAGAAAATGCAATCTGTTAATTATTCCCTGCGTTTTTGCGAAAATTTATGAATTTCCGTAAAAACGGGCCTGGGCGCCGGAACCCCCGGGTAAGCGAAAAAAAGCCCCGATCGGTATGCGGAGCGCATAACTTCGGGGCCTTTGAGTGATAGAGATGAATGTGCCGTTTTGGCGTGTATCCGTATCGTATGCCGCTTTAGGGTTGCGGGGTGGTTTTACCGTTTTCCGGTTTGTTCGGAGGCGTAGCGGCGCCACCTGTCACACCCGTAGGAGGAACCGGGCGGGGGGTCGTTGTCGATGTCGTTGTCGTCGAGCTGCCGGCCGTTGTACCGGAGGGAGGAACCGGGCGGGAAGTCGTTGTGGTGCTACCTGTGGCTCCCGAAGGGGGAACCGGCCGCGAGGTTGTTGTGGTGGTGGCGGTGCGCGACGACGTCATGGGGTTATGTATCGAACCCGGCGTAGCCGTTACCCGTGCGTTAGCCTGGTTTACTTCCCAGTGGAAAGGTTCGAATTCCGAAGTGGGATCGGCCCAGGAGGGCTTGCGGGAAGCAAAAATAATGAACGGCGCAGCTACCACTACGATAACGCCGATAAAGAGCACGGAGAACCATACGGTGTTGCTACCCGTGGCGATCTGGCTGGGCGGAATGAAGCTCAGTACGAAGGCCAGCAGCGAACCGCAAAACCCCAAACCGCCTACTATCCACATCAGGCCGTTGCCCTTGCTTCCGATACGGAACGGGCGGCCGGCTTTTTTCA
>DBFJSK010000182.1:0-2447 GCA_048403675.1 Tannerellaceae bacterium
AGATGCCGGGAAAGAGCTTCAGAATGGCGATGTGCCGGTCGAGCAGGTAGTGGGGTTTGAGCGGGCGGCGGGATACGGGCCGGTAGATATGGGACGTGTCGTATTTGATGGAGATGCCGGCGTGGGCCAGCACGGGATAATTGTAGGAGCGGAAAGCGTTGAAGTGGTCGGCGCTGACTTTGCTGGTACGATTGCCCCGGAACAGGTCGTTTTCGAAGAAGATGCATACTTCGGGTACGACGGGTTGGTCGTTTTCTTTGGCGGCGGCTATCTCGATGGCGGTGATGAGGTTTTCTTTTCCGTCGGTGCGGAACATGCCGATGGGCAGTTGCGAGCCGGTCAGGATGACGGGCTTGCTCAGGTTTTCGAGCATGAAGCTGAGGGCGGAAGCGGTATAGGCCATCGTGTCGGTACCGTGCAGGATGACAAAGCCGTCGTAATCATGGTAATTTTCAGCGATGATGCGTACGATCTTCTCCCAGGATTCGGGGCCCATTTCGGAAGAGTCCATCGGCGGGTCGAATTGCAGGGTGGACACCTGGCAGCCCAGTTCGTCGAGTTCGGGAACGTGTTCGCGCAGATGCTGAAAATTAAAGGCTTCGAGCGTGCCTGTTTCGGGGTTGCGTATCATGCCGATGGTTCCTCCGGTGTAGATCAGTAAAATCGAGGCTTCTTCCTTGCTTGCATTCATAGCTTTTTCGCATCTTTTCTGTTTGACGGGGCAAAGATAGAAACTATCATTTTGAAATCAAAACTTCTTAACCAATAAATAAAAATTGAATTTTGAAAAGATTTTTACCCGATCTTAGCCTTTATGTACTTTCATTTTGAAAGATAACCGGTTGTGAAGCGATGTGGAAAGAACTTTTCCGGCGCTTGCTTACGTGCGTTCGGGCGGCTTACGCCCCTTGTGTACGGATATTTGGGCGGGTACCGGCTGTTTTTATTCGTTCCCACCCTTCCTTTTCTCTTCCTTTTCCTCTTTTTCCATCGCTTCAAAAAGTTCGCTTTCATCCGGCACAGGCGCTTCTTCCCACCCATAGGTTTGGCTTTCGGATTTTTCCGGCGGTTCTTTTCCTATTTTACGTTCTTCTTTTTTCTCTCTTTCCGTTCCATCCTGCCCTTCCCCACTCGTTTGTATTTCGCTTATCTCTTCGTCGGGTAGGGGTATGCCGCCGCTGGATGCGCCGGGAAAAGATCCGGTTGTTGTTTCCTCTGCTTTTTTATCGGATGACAAGTTCCTCGAGAGTAAAAAGCCAGGGAACGGATACCTATGAAAATAGGCTTCCACGCTACGCTGCCGGTTACCCGGATTACCGGTAGTAGCCGAACGGCTCGCAGAAGTAGATGTCGAAGCAGGCAAATCGTCAGCCGCGCTGGAAGCATCCTTTACCGACGAGGAAGTTGGCGGGGAAGAGTAAGCCATCTCATAAGCGCGCGGATAAGCCATACGGATAAAGTCCTGATGCATTGCATACTCCTCCTCCCTAACCTTGGGATCGCCATCGAACAGTCCCTTTATGGCGCTTTCCAGGTCTTCGGCAGACACCGCTACGTAGGGTTTAAAACCGTTTAGTTCATAGTCAATCAGCCTCTTGCGGAAATGAGCCTCTCCATGTCCGGTGGTATCTGCTTTGTCGCGAGTGGTTCCTTTTTGCAAGTTCAGATGTTTGAACAATTCATAAATGGCTTGTTGAAGCCTGGCTAGCAAGAAATTTTCCCCCAATGCATCGCATCGGGGATTCTCCTGTGCTTTCTTTGTAGAGTTACCCTTTATTTCATTATCCATTTTTTGGATTTCCTGCATCGCCTCTTTTAAAGTCATTCCGTATATACGGCAGCTTACCCGATCCAGATGCACCACCCACGCGGTAGTATGCGCCCCCATTGTGTTGGACAAACGAGAGGGAGGACGGCCTTCCGCTAAAACGGAACGTACGCGCTGCCGGTCGTCAAGCAAGATCTGGATGGCCATCGGCTCTCCCTTACTGCTTAAAGTGGAGGGTTTTTCTTCCCTTTGCGCGTGGTTGGAAGGCGACATAACAACAGGTTTTTTCATGGAAAATACTCGTTTTTCCAATTCAGCGAAATTATCGTACAGCATTCTTTTGCGCTCGGGGGATTTTTCTTCCCTTTGCGCGTGGTCGGAAGGAAACAAAACAACAGGGTTTTCCGTGACAGATTCTTTTTCCTGAAATTCAGCGAAATCATCAACCCATATTTTTGTTCGCTTGAGGGATTTTTCTTCCCTTCGCATTCGTTTGTGAGGCAACAAAACATCCGAGTCTTCCGTGACAGATTCTTTTTCTTGAAATTCAGCGAAATCATCAACCGACATTTTTTTTCGCTTGCTAGGTTTTTCCTCCAACAAGGTGAATTTGGATTTACCGGGTAGACTTACGTTGGATTCAGAACTACCACTTTTCCAATTTTGTAATTTTGTTTTC
>DBFJSK010000183.1:0-7345 GCA_048403675.1 Tannerellaceae bacterium
GGTATTTGGATAAATTGATTGACGAATTGGCCAGAGGCAAATCCATGCAAACCATTCTAAGGACTTGATTTATCTACGCTTCCATTTTTTAAATACCGGCCGTAACAATTCCAAATTTCCAGTTGGCTACCGCTCCGGCTTCGAAACCACGGTCGGTATCGGCCATCTCCCCCCAAAGTGAAGCCTTTTACAAAGGCCATAAGCCGCAAAGGAATAATGGGGAAGGGCGGATTCTGAGCTGTGGCGGATTCTGAACTGTGGCGGCTGGGGTTCGCTTCGTTCAGACAAGGGCCGCTCCGGGCGTTCAGAATCCTTCCGGAGTAGCCATACAGGTTCAGGCCTTGATTTTTTGTTACTTTTGTATCCCAACGAGAGACAAAAGCTTCAATCCCTACACTACTTTCTGTCCTCCCTGCAAGGTTAACATTTCCTTCGGCACTCCTTTGCGAATATTCTCGATCAAGATTTCCGCAATGCGATGGCGTATAAAATCCTTCCTGGTCACAAACACGATCTCACGGGTAGGCTTCGGAATCGCGAACGGCCGTACCAATTCCAACTGTTCTTTCCCCAACTGAAGCGTGGCCAGTTCCGGAATAAACGTAATGCCGTTTCCGCTCTCTACCATTCTCATAAACGTCTCCAAGCTGCCCAGCCGGTAGGCGGCCTGCCTCACTTTTACCTTTTCCATCTGGCAAAACCGCATCAGCTGATCCCGGAAACAATGTCCTTCGTCCAACAGCCACAAACGCTCATCGCTAATGTCGGCCGTACGGATCAGCTCCTTCTTAAACACCGCCTCGTTGCGCGCTACATAGCCGAAAAACTGCTCATAATACAATACATCTCCCTGCAATCCATTCTCCACGGGCCTGTTCGCAATAATCGCCGCATCAATCTCGCCATTCTGAAGCGCTGCCATCGTGGGCGCCGTCTTCATTTCCAGAATCCGAATATCCAACTCCGGATTTTTCTCTGCCAATCGCTGAAAAAAACGCGGCAATAAATAGGGCGCGATCGTGGGCAACACCGCCAGGCGGAACGTGCCCCGGAGCGACTGCTCCTCCTCATTCACAATATCCTTAATCAGCGATGCCTGATACAACACCACCCGGGCCTGCTCTATCACCTTCTTGCCGGCCGGCGTAGGCCTTACCGGCTGCAAATTCCGATCAAAAAGCTTAACCCCCAGTTCGTCCTCCAACTTCTGGATCATCATACTCAACGTAGGCTGCGTTACCCTACAATGTTCCGCCGCCTTCGCAAAATGCCGATAAGCGTCCACCGCCAAAATATATTCAAGCTGCTGTATATTCATAAAACTAATCCCATATTAAATAAATAAAAATTACACACTCACTCCCATACAGATAGTGTAAACCGGAGGCTGAAGCTATCCCGGCTTGATTATGCCCACGTGCCGCCTATCTTCGCTTATGAAACAAAGATAATAAAAAAACTCTATCACCCCATAAAAATTATCAGTTTGACAGGAAGCCTTCAACCTTCTATCTTTGTGCTACGAGAAAACAAAACAAGTATTCATCAATCATTAAAAACAAAAAAAGACATATGAAAACAGTAGATTACCTCCACCTCGATGCCAATAAAGTAAACAACGTAGTAGCTTCTCTGCACACCTTGCTGGCCGACTACCAAGTACATTACACCAACTTGCGCGGCTTCCACTGGAACATCAAAGGTCATAGCTTCTTCATCCTGCACAGCAAATTCGAAGAACTTTACAACGATGCCGCTGAAAAAGTAGACGAACTTGCCGAACGTATCCTCATGCTCGGCGGACAACCCGAAAATCGCTTCAGCGAATACCTCAAAACGGCCCGTATCGCGGAAATCACCGGTGTAAGCTGCGCAGAGGAAGCCCTCGGCCACATCCTCGACACCTATAGCCACCTCATCAGCGAAGAACGCAAGTTGCTCGCCCTGGCCTCCGAAGCCTCCGACGAAGCTACGGTAGCCCTGATGAGCGACTACCTCAAAGAACAGGAGAAAATGGTCTGGATGCTCGTAGCCTGGTCTAACTGCACCTGCAAATAAGTTTTTTTGTTCATTACCGTTTTTAATTCAAATCCCGAGGCGTCTCCCTACCAAGAGACGCCTTTTTTTATTCTCCTACATTCCCTTTAATCCTCCTTTGCAAATCCTCCTTTGCAAATTTCCACACAACCAAATCCTCACAACCAAATCCTCACAATCAAATCCCCACGCACGCAAATCTTCCTTTGCAAATTTCCCCTTCCTATCCCCCAAACTCACCCTAATTTTCCTACCTTTGCCCCATACCCCATTCCCCCCTTCCATGAAAAAAGAAGCACATTACCAAAAAATAGCCCGCGCCATCGCCGCCCAGATCACCCGAGGCGTCTGGAAAACCGGCGACAAGCTCCCCTCCCTGCGCGCCCTCAGCCATGAAAACGGCGTCAGCCTCAACACCGCTATCCAAGCCTACCTGCAACTCGAAAAAGAAGGCTACCTCATCGCCCGCCCCAAATCAGGCTACCTCGTCAGCTACCAACCCCTGCGTCTGGCCCCGCCGGCCGTCAGCAACCCGCCGGCCACCCCCGCGGCCACCGACAACCAAGCCACCGCCGACCTCATCGCCGAAGTATACCGCACCCTCGAAACCGACAACCCCGCCATCACCTGCTTCTCCCTCGGCATCCCCGACGACGCCCTGTTGCCCATCGCCAAACTCAACAAAGAACTCATCCGCGCCCTGCGCACCCTTCCAGGCAACGGCACCCGCTACGACGAAACCCAAGGCAACCTGCGCCTGCGCCAATACGTAGCCCGCTTCACCTACAGTTGGAACGGCCGTTTGACGGCCGACGAGCTGGTAACCACCGCCGGCGTCACCAATGCCGTCGCCCTGGCCCTGGCTGTCACCACCCGGCCGGGCGACACCCTGGCCGTAGAAAGCCCCGTCTACTTCGGCCTGCTGCAACTCGCCCACAGCCTGGGGCTACGCATCCTCGAACTGCCCTCCCATCCCGCCACCGGCATCGACCCCGACGCCCTCCGGGTGGCCCTACCCCGTATCCAGGCATGCCTCGTCATCAGCAACTTCAACAACCCCACCGGCAGTTGCATGCCCGACACCCACAAAAAAGCCATCGTAGACCTGCTGCACACCCACGCCATCCCCCTCATCGAAGACGACCTTTACGGCGACCTCTTCTTCGGCCCCTGCCGCCCCAAACCCTGCAAAGCCTTCGACCGGGAAGGCCTCGTGCTGTGGTGCGGCGGCGTCTCCAAAACCTTGGCCCCCGGCTACCGCGTCGGCTGGATCGCCCCCGGCAAGTACAAAGACGCCCTAATCCGGCAAAAAAACATCCGCCAAATCTCCACCCCCACACTCAACCAGGAAGCCATCGCCAACTTCATGGAAAACGACCGCTACGAAAACCATCTGCGCAAACTCCGCCGCGAACTCCACACCAACAGTCTTCATTTCATCCGCGCCGTTCAGCACCATTTCCCCTCCACTACCCGCGTCGTTCCCCCCCAAGGAGGCTTTATGCTCTGGCTCGAACTCGATAGGCATATCGACACCGCCCAGCTCTACTACCAAGCCCTCCGGCAACATATCAGCATCGCTCCCGGACGCATGTTCACCTTGCAAGACCAGTACCACCACTGCCTGCGTCTAAGCTACGGCCAGCGCTGGACTCCCCTCATCGAAGACCGCCTCCGGCAACTGGGCGACCTGATCCACCACGCCCGCTAAAACCCGTAGCCCTAAGATACGCAGCCCCTAAGATACGCAGTTCTAAGATCCACACCCCCTTAAGATCCGGGTTCTAAGATCCGCACCCCTTAAGATACGCCACGCCCGCCACGGCCGTCAAGACCCGTCAAGACCCGCCAAACCGCCGCGCCCCCTCAAAAATCCCCCCCCTCGCCTCCAGGCTCCTACCGCTGTTCCCGGCGCCGATCTCCTGAGCAATGCCCCGCCGACGCCCCGATAAAGTCGCCGATCACGCCGCCCATCACCCGAAGCCCCTCGGCCAGCCTCTCCTCAGGCATATTCGAAAAATTAATTCTCAACGTATTCTCCCTATTCCCCGCCGGGTAAAAAGCCCCGCCCGGCACAAACGCAATCTTCTTCTCCAGACATTTCACCAAAATATCCCGCGCCGAAATCCCCTCCGGAAGCTCCACCCACATAAATAAACCGCCCTCCGGCCGCGTAAACCGCACCCCTTGGGGGAAATACCGCTCCACACATTCCAGCGCCACATCCCGGCGCTTGCGATACACCTGCACGATACGCGCAATATGCGCATCCATATCATACCGCTCCAAATACGCCGCGATCGTCAGTTGGGCCAGCGTATTACACTGCAAATCCGTCCCCTGCTTCACCAGCACATACCGTCGGATCAATGACTTTTCCCCCGCCATCCAGCCAATCCGTAAACCAGGACAAAAAATCTTCGAAAAACTACCCGCACACAACACATTCCCCGCCCGGTCGAACGCCTTCACCGCCGGCAACGACACCCCTTCGAACCTCAACTCGCCATACGGATTATCTTCCACCACCGCCACCCCGTACCGGGCCGCCAACTCCGCCAGCTCCTTACGCCGCTGCAGGCTCCACGTTCTTCCCGTAGGATTCTGGAAAGTAGGAATCACATAAATCAACTTACACCGCTTCGTACACCCCAGCGCCTCTTCCAAGGCCCCCATATCCATGCCCTGCTCGTCCGTAGGAATCTCCACAAACCGGCATCCGTAAGCCCGGAACGCACTGATAGCCGCCAAATAAGTAGGGCTTTCGCACAATACGCAATCCCCCTCGTCCAGGAAAACCTTGCCCGACAAATCCAATCCCTGCTGAGAACCGTGAGTAATCACAATATTATCCCGGTCGAACGCAGTACCCAAGCGCGCATTCATCCGGTTCGCAATCCACTCCCTGAGCGGCGCATACCCTTCGGTGGTAGTATACTGAAGCGCTTTCGCCCCCGCCTCTTTCAACACAATGCGGCTTACCTCATCAATTTCCCCTAAGGGAAACAACTCAGGCGCCGGCAAGCCTCCGGCAAACGAAATCACCTCTTCCTGTTCGGTCACTTTCAATATCTCCCTGATCTCGGACGCTTTGATCGACGCCATCCGTTTGGCAAAATTCAACTCCATATTCCGTTGTTTTGTTCGTTAAAAATTAGAATCAGACAAAGAAATGCAAAAAGAAGAAGCGAAAACAGCTATAATTTTATTTATTTCCACAGATACAGATGCCCCCCAAACACCCTTTGTTTCCTTTGCCCGCATGCGAGCGGCGCGCCAAGGATACGCCCCAAAGAAAAAATGGATAAGGCCGCCCCGCTGCATGGCTGCCTTACCCATTTCCACTATTATCCCGGCAACTCCCGCCCGGCCTGCCCCCCCTTACTTTGCCAAGGGAAAGAAACCGGTCAGGAGGCCACAAGCCCTCTTACTCCCGCTTTTTAAGAATACGCTGCGCACAATCCGAAAGGATCACCAGCGCCCCGGCCAGGATAGCCGTATCTTTAACGACCAGCCGTCCCGCTCCGCTCAAGAGCGGAAATCCATGCTCGCCGCTGCCCAGATCGGGCACCCATACTTCGGGCGTAGTAACGAGGAAAGAGAGCGTACCGAACGTCATGATGATAGCCAAGATAGCACCCGCCAGCCCGATTTTCGGACAGAAGATACCCAGGAACACCAAAATACCGATCGTCATGATAAGAATGCCCAGTCCGCGGGAAAAACCGTACGTATTATTTTCTTCATGCCATTGATGTTTGGCCGCGTCAAATTCACCCTCTTTCAATTTATACGTTTTATATTCCGGCGCGCTCTTGGTGTAAAAGAAGCTCATGAAAGGACTGTTGGCCACAAAAGGAACGATGCCTTCCGCTTCATAATTCCAGAATTTCAATCCGCCTATCCAGACAAAGATAATCAGGATAGCCACGCGCAGAAGATTGATACCGAGTTTTTGAGACGCCGCCGCCAGTTGCAGAAAGTCGTGGAAAAGATTGCTTACTTTGTTCATTGTCGTATGTTTTTAATTGTGTGTTTCTATCGGGCAAAGAGCGGGCAAACCGAAACAGAAGCAAGCTGGGTTTGCCACCGGCCGGAGGCTCCGTCTCTCTTCGCTTTGTCGGATACAAAGATCGGGCGATGGCGGCATTTGCCCAATAACCGGATTTCCGGAACAGTTGGCAATTATTCCCGTTTTTCCCTTTTCCGGAAATCCGTGAGGCTTTCGCCCGTTTTATTTTTGAAAAAACGGCTGAAAGCCGACAAATCTTCAAAACCCAGGATGTCGGCAATTTCCTTGGCGCTTTTCGTGCTATAGAGCAGCAGGCGTTTGGCCTCGGCCTCCACCCGTTCGTGAATCACGGCCAGGGGCGACGGCAAACGATAGGCGGAGAAAAGGTTGGAAAGCGTTTTGGGCGAACGATGCAGCAAGTCGGCATACTCCTGCACTCTTTTTTTCTCTTTGAAATGCGTATCCACCAATACATAATACTGCCGTACGATGTCGAAGCTTTTTTCCCGGTCGGGACTTACCTCGAATTTGTCGCGGGCCAGCCGCGTGCAGGTAATGATGAACCGTTTGAGCAGGATACGCAACATTTCCTCCCTCAGGTTGTCGCATACCGCATATTCGCCCGACATTTTTTCGGTGATTTCGCTCAGCAACGCAGCCTGGGTTTCGGTAAGCCGAAGCTGCATCAGCCGCGACGAGCCGTTGAACAGGAACCCGTTGCAGGATACTTCGTTGTCGTGTCCGTAAATACAATAAAAATTACTGTTGAACAGCAGCGTGAGGTATTCGCCTTCCACTTCCTGAAAAGCGACATGGTGAAGGGGGGTAAGCGAAACGATTTCATTTTTTTCCAATCGCATGGGCAGGTGATCGACTTCGAGGGTGAGCGATCCGGATTTCACCCAGATGAACTTGTACAGGGTTTTGTCCTTCAGAAGGGGGCGTTGCCGGTGAAAGTCGTCGGTCATCGCTACGCTGCCTTTCAGAGGGGTTGTCAAATGATAGTCGATCATACGTTTATTTTTTGAACGGGTAAATGTAAGAAGAATTTGCGATCCGGCCAATAAACAAGGTGAGGGATCGCCGGGAAATCCTTCCGGATTTCACCGACAATCCCAAAGAAAGTGAGGTATGAGGATGCTTGACAAAAAATGAATTCTTTTTCGGGGAAATCAGGCGCTCTTCCGGCTTGTTTCTCCCCGCCCCCTCCGACTTTTCCACTTATCGGCGCATACATTCAAGGGGGGGCGCTCCGCCCGCTCTTCCTTCAGAAAACGCCAGGCTCTTCTTTCAGGC
>DBFJSK010000184.1:0-2472 GCA_048403675.1 Tannerellaceae bacterium
ATTTACCGGCGGCCTTTCAACGGCGCCCTCGAACCGTTTTTCAGAAGCGCCGTTTTTCGAATCGAAAACCGTACCTTTCCTGGCCAACCGTACTTCAAACGGAAAATCGGTTTTCAAACCGAAAACAGGCTCGAAAACGAACGACGGTTGAAAACAAAGGGCAGGTGAAAACATTCCCCCCCGCGAAAAATTCCTCGTTTACCACATTAAATCTTTAAACCCTTTAAATAAAGAAGAATGAAAAAGAACTTACTAACCGCCGCCCTCTTCCTCTCGCTCCTGGCAGGAAGCGCGGCACACGCGCAACCCGGAAAAACCGGGCAGCCTGATCCCCGCCAAGACGCGTTTATCCGGGAACTGATGCAAAAAATGACGTTGGAAGAAAAAATCGGCCAGCTCAACCTCTCGGGAGGAGGCGTGCCGGGTATCGTAAGCGGTTCGGAAGGAGCCGGCGAAACGGTGCGCCTGGGTTATCTGGGGGCTACGGGGGGCGATAACCTGGAAGCCATACGGAAAATACAGGAAATCGCCATCAAGGAATCGCGGCTGGGCATTCCTTTGCTGATCGGGCTTGACGTGATTCACGGTTATCATACCATCTTCCCCATCCCGCTGGCCATGTCGTGTTGCTGGGATACCGTTCTGATTGAAAAAAGCGCCCGGATCGCGGCTACGGAAGCCAGTGCGAGCGGCGTCACCTGGACGTATTCGCCGATGGTAGATATTGCCCGCGATGCACGTTGGGGCCGGATCGCCGAAGGCAGCGGCGAAGACCCCTGGTGGGGAGCGCAGGTAGCGCGGGCAATGGTGCGGGGGTACCAGGGCGACGATTTGTCGAAGCCCAATACCATCCTGGCCTGTGTAAAACATTTCGCCCTGTACGGCGCGGCAGAAGCCGGACGCGATTATAATACGGTGGATATGAGCCATGTAAGGATGTACAACGAATACCTTCCTCCTTATAAGGCCGCCGTCGAGGCCGGTTGCGCCACCGCCATGTCGTCGTTCAACCTGATTGACGGCATACCGGCTACCGGCAACCGCTGGCTGCTGACTGATTTATTGCGCGGCGAATGGGGTTTCCACGGCTTCGTGGTTTCCGACTATAATTCGATCGGTGAAATGACCCATCACGGCCTGGGGGATACCGAAGCCGTTTCGGCGCTGGCGCTGCACGCGGGGTTGGATATGGATATGATGACCAACGGCTACGTCACCACCCTCAAAAAGCTGGTGGCCGAAGGTCGCATCAGCCAGGCGGAAATCGACCAGGCTTGCCGCCGGGTACTCGAAGCCAAATACAAATTAGGTCTTTTCACCGATCCTTATCAATACCTCGATCCGAAGCGCGCCGCCAGCGAGGTATATACAAAAGAACATCTGGCGACCGCCCGCGAGATTGCGGCCCGGTCGATCGTGCTGCTGAAAAACCAAGGCGGCCTTTTGCCTTTACGGAAAGAGGGTACGATCGCCGTAGTAGGCCCGCTGGCCGACAAGAAAGCGGAGTTGCTGGGGATGTGGTCAGGTAAAATGACGGATAAATCCATCACCATTCACGAAGCCGTACAGGAAGCTGTAGGGACAGCCGCCCGGGTTGTATTCGCCCCCGGCTGTCATTTTACGAACGATACCCTCCTGGCCCGGGCCAGCGGCCTGAAAGCAGACGCAGCCGAGAATAGCCGGCTGGTACGCGAAGCGGCGGAAACGGCCCGCAAGGCCGACCGGATTATTGCCGTGATGGGCGAACCCGACAACTGGTCGGGGGAAGCGTGCAGCCGGGCCGACATCAGCCTGCCGGAAAGTCAGCAAGAATTGCTCCGCGCCCTGCTGGCTACGGGCAAGCCGGTAGTGCTGGTACTGGCGAACGGACGCCCGCTCACCCTGGAATGGGAAGACAGCCGGTTCGATGCGATCGTGGAAGCCTGGCACGGCGGTTCGGAAGCGGCCCGCGCGCTGACCGACGTATTGTTCGGCGCTGTCAACCCTTCGGGTAAACTAACGACCAGTTTTCCCCGCAGCGTAGGCCAGATTCCGGTCTATTACAATGCGCAACCGACCGGGCGGCCGATGAATCCGGACGATCATTTTACGTCCAAATATCTGGATTTGCCCAACGATCCGCTGTATCCTTTCGGCTATGGCTTGAGTTATACTACGTTTACCTACGCAGATCTGCACGTGGACAAAACGGTATTGAAGGGAGAAGAAACGCTAACCGCCCGGGTAACGGTGACCAACACGGGCCGGTATGCCGGGGATGAGGTCGTGCAACTGTACATCGGCGATCCGGTGGCCAGTATTTCGCGGCCGGTGAAAGCGTTGAAGGATTTCCGGAAAATCAGTCTGGCCCCGGGGGAAAGCCGGGAGGTGACGTTCGCGATTACGCCGGAGGCGTTGAAATTCTACAACAGCCGGTTGGTTTACGATTGGGAACCCGGAGTTTTCCATTTGTATGTCGGAGGAAATTCGAGG
>DBFJSK010000185.1:0-7891 GCA_048403675.1 Tannerellaceae bacterium
TCTTAATTCATCGTTAAGCTGCTTTTTTCACGATTATGCGGCTGACGCTGGTTTCTATGTTTCCCGGCTACGTCCAAGTGGGGGGGAACATCTATTTGGAGAAAAGAAAAACAGAAGAAAGAAAGTGGAGGAAAAGAAATAAAAGGATAAAAAAAAGAGGGATAATCGCATTAAAAGAAGGGGTAAAAGAAATAAAGAGGGGAAAGAATAAGAAATAGAAGAAAAGAAAAAGACAGAGTAAAGAAAAGCAGCCGCCCCCGCAACCGACAAACAACTCCCTAAGAAAACGGCTGGGAAAACGCCCGAAAAAAGCGAAGGCGGGAAGGCGACAGGGGCGCTTGGCAGCCTTCGCTTGGCTTCAAACTAAAATCCGATCACATAAAAAACGAGGTGCCGGCACGCAATGCCGACACGTTCGCTGGCTATTTAGCGAGCCATCAGGAACGACTTGAATTCGTCGAAATCCTTCTTCAGGCCCACACTCTGTTTCTCTCCCTCCATAAAAGCTTTCAGCTTCGCAGGAATCTCCAGATCCGTTCCCAAAATCCGATCGACGGTACCTTTGAACTTCGCCGGATGCGCCGTTTCCAGGAAAAGCCCCGTCTCCGAGGCACGCAACCCGTCGCGAACCAACGCCTCATACCCACACGCGCCATGCGGATCGAGCAGATACCCCGTCTCGGCAAAGGTACGCTGCATGGTCTGGGCAATCTCTTCGTCGGTAAAACGAGCCCCCGAAATCAGGGCCGAAATCTCCTCATGCGGATTGGCATACACATCGAACAAATCCATAATCCGGGCAAAATTACTCGGATCGCCCACATCCATTGCATTCGCGATCGTAGCCACCGACGGCCGGGGCCGATACAGGCCCGTTTGCAAATACTCCAGGAACACGTCATTCCGGTTATTCGCCGCAATAAAACGCTTGATGGGCAAGCCCATCCAATACGCGAACAACCCGGCCGTGATATTCCCGAAATTCCCGCTCGGCACGCTCACCACCAATTCATCCGCCTTGCCTGCCCTATCGAGCTGCGCAAAGGCATGAAAATAATAAAACGATTGCGGCAAGAAACGAGCCACATTAATCGAATTGGCCGAGGTAAGCTGCATATGCGCATTCAGTTCCTTATCCATAAAAGCCGATTTCACCAACGCCTGGCAATCGTCGAACGTCCCGTCGATCTCCAAAGCCGTAATATTCCGCCCCAACGTGGTAAACTGACATTCCTGAATCGGGCTGACCTTTCCCTTGGGATACAATACGAACACCCGGATACCCTCTACGCCCAGAAAACCGTTCGCCACCGCGCTGCCCGTATCGCCCGACGTAGCCACCAGCACATTCACTTCCTTATCCGAACCTTTCTTGCGGATAAAATACCCCAGCAACCGCGCCATAAACCGCGCGCCTACATCCTTAAACGCCAGGGTAGGGCCGTGAAACAACTCCAGGCTATATATATTCTCTTTCACCGGCACCACCGGGGTATCGAACGAAAGCGTATCGCACACGATCTCTTCGAGCACTTCCTTCTCGATGTCCTCGCCGAAAAACGACGAAGCCACCGTACAGGCTATTTCCTGAAACGACCGGTTTTTCAGATCCGCGATCACCTCTTCTTCGAGCGTATCGATAAACTCGGGCATATACAACCCCTTGTCGCCGGCCAACCCCTTCACGACCGCCTCTTCCAACGAGGCCAGCGGAGTTTGTTTATTTGTACTATAATATTTCATAAAGCTAAAAATTGTCGGATAAATTCATCTTTCTCCAATAAACCATACTTCCCGTTCTGCACCGCAAACTCATCGAACCGATCCACCCCGTCGGGCGCTTCCCCCGGCCGGTATATCAAAAAGGGAACCGGCACGTTCGTATGCGTGCGAATGGCGCAAGGCGTGGGATGATCGGGCAAAACCGCGATAGCCACCGGCTCGTCCCACGTCTGCAACGCCTCGTAAATGGGGCCGATCGCCCGCTTGTCCAGGTTCTCGATCGTTTTCACTTTCAGCGCCACATCCCCCTCGTGGCCCGCTTCGTCGCTGGCCTCCACGTGCAGGTACACGAAATCGTTCGTTTTCAGGGCTTCGAGGGCCGCCGCCGCTTTCCCTTCGTAATTCGTATCATACAAACCGGTGGCTCCCTCCACCTCGATCACCTTCAAACCGGCATACACGCCGATTCCCCGGATCAGATCGACGGCCGAGATCACCGCCCCGCCCCGGATACCGTACATCTCCTGCATCGTCCGCATAGCCGGCCGGTATCCCGGCGACCAGGGCCAGATACTGTTGGCCGGATCTTTCCCCGCCGCCACGCGCCGCCGGTTCACCGGATGATCGGCCAACAACTGCTGCGACCGAAGAATCAATTCATTCAGCAAAGCCGCTGTTTCGTCCGCTTCGTCCGCCAGCGCTTTTACCAGCAACGGCCGGAAAGGCCGGAGCGGCACATCATGCGGAGGCGTACAATCCAGCCGCTTGTCGCCCCCCTTCACTACCAACAAATGGCGATACGATACGCCCGTATGAAACCGTACCCGGTCGGAGCCTAGCTCGCGGTTGAGAAAGGCGATCAACTCGTCGGCCTCGGCGGTAGAAATATGCCCGGCGGAATGATTCTTTAGAATCTCTGCCTGCACGCAAACCAGATTACACCGCATCGCCATCTCGCCCGGTTGCAAGCTAACGCCCATACTGGCCGCTTCTAACACTCCCCGGCCTTCATACACCCGGGGCAGATCATAGCCCAGTACCGCCATATTAGCTACTTCGCTGCCGGGATGAAACCCGTCGGCTACCGTCTTGAGGCGTCCGGTTGCGCCGGCCGCCGCCAGCCGATCCATAAAAGGCGTATCCGCATATTGCAGCGGCGTCAGGCCATGCAGCGCCTCTATCGGCTCGTCGGCCATGCCGTCTCCTAAAATAATTATGTGTTTCATATCATTCACCATTTGTTCCCTTACCGGAAGGGATTACCGGATATTGGCGATCGAAATAATATCGGCGAACACCCCGGCGGCCGTTACATCCGCCCCGGCTCCATATCCTTTGATAATCATCGGATATTCGTGATACCTCTCGGTCGAAATCATAATAATGTTGTTGCTGCCCTCCAATTCGTAGAACGGATGGCGGCTGTCTACCGCCTGTAAGCCTACCTCGCATTGCCCGTTTTCCATTTTCGCCACGAAACGGAATCGTTTGTCTTCCGCTTCGAGCTGTTGCCGTTTCGCTTCAAATTCGGCATCCAACGTTTCTACGTTCCGCCAGAAATCGTCGAGCGAGCCTTCAAAGAAATGTTCCGGGATAAAAAGACCTCGCTTCACGTCCGCCTGTTCTACGGCATATCCCGCCTCCCGGGCCAGGATGACCAGCTTGCGGATCACATCCTTTCCGCTCAGGTCGATACGCGGATCGGGTTCGGCATACCCTGCCTCTTTCGCCAACCGGATAGCCCGGCTGAACGGAATCTCGGCGCTGATGGTATTGAAAATATAGTTGAGCGTGCCCGACAACACCGCTTCCAGTTTGAGAATATGGTCGCCGCTGTTAATCAGGTCGTTCATCGTATTGATGATAGGCAGGCCGGCCCCTACGTTGGTTTCGAATAAAAATTTGATGTCGCGGTGCCGGGCCGTCTCTTTCAGTTTCATATAATTGTCGTAAGTAGACGAAGCCGCTTCCTTGTTGGCCGCTACCACCGATACATTGTTGTTCATCAGCACTTCGTACAAGGCGGCTATCTCCGGACTGGCCGTGCAATCGACGAAGACCGAATTGAAAATATTCATATTCAGAATCTCTTCCGTCAGGTGGCGCGGATTGCTGGGCTGTCCTTTCGTCTGTAGCTCTTCGAGGCAATTTTCCAGGTTCAGCCCTTCGCGGCAAAATAGCGCCTGTTTCGAGTTGGAAATACCCACTACGTTCAATTTCAGCCCGTTCTGTTCCATCAATTTGGGCTGCTGGATACGAATTTGTTCCAGCAGATTGCCTCCCACCGTACCCACGCCGGCGATGAAGAGATTCAGCACTTTGTATTCCGACAGAAAAAAGGAATCGTGAATGGAGTTGAGCGCTTTGCGGAGATATTTATGTTTGATAACGAACGAAATGTTCGTTTCCGACGCTCCCTGCGCACAGGCAATCACGCTGATGCCGGCCCGGCCCAGCGTACCGAACAGCTTGCCGGCGATACCCGGCGTGCGTTTCATATTTTCGCCCACGATGGCTACCGTGGCCAGGTCTTTTTCGGCCGTCATGTCGCTCATTTCCCCCTGGGCGCGTTCGAGGGCGAACTCTTCGTTCAACACTTCCACCGCCAGGTCGGCGTCGGCGTTGCGCACGGCGAAGGTGGTATTGTTTTCCGAGCTGGCTTGCGAAACCATGAATACGCTGATGCCGTTCTTAGCCAGAGTTTTGAAAATACGGTAGTTCACGCCGATAACGCCCACCATGCCCAATCCCTGTACGGTAATGAGGCAGGTGTCGTTGATCGACGAAATTCCCTTGATGATTGCCTTGCCTTCCTCTTTCACCCGCTCTTTCGAGATGTAGGTGCCCGGCGCTTCGGGATTGAAGGTGTTGAGAATGCGGATGGGGATATTTTTATGGTAAACGGGGTAAATCGTAGGCGGATAAATCACCTTGGCCCCGAAGTTGCAAAGTTCCATCGCTTCGGTGAAACTCAGCCGGTTGATTACGTAGGCCGAGCTGATTACCCGCGGGTCGGCCGTCATGAAGCCGTCTACGTCCGTCCAGATTTCCAATACGTCGGCATCGAGCGCCGTGGCCAGGATGGAGGCCGTATAGTCTGATCCGCCGCGGCCCAGGTTGGTTACTTCGCCCGTTTCGGTGCTGGACGAAATAAATCCCGGTACGAGCGAGACGAAGGGCAGCGGGCTGAATGTTTGCTTGACCAATTGGTTGGTGAGTTCGAAATCGACGATGTGTTTGTTGAATTGGCGGATTGTCTTGATGAATTTCCGCGAGTCGAACAGACGGGCGCCTTCAATTACGTTCGACACGATCAGCGACGAAAGCCGTTCGCCGTAGCTCACGATCGTATCCGACGTTTTGTCGGAAAGGTCGTTGATGAGGTAGACGCCTTTGAAAATATTGCCCAGTTCTTCCAGCAAACTCATCACTTGTTTCTGTACGTCGCGCCGCTGGGCCGGGTCGGGAATAACGCCTTCGATCACATCGAGGTGACGGGCGATAATTTCGGACAATTCTTTTTCATAGGCCACGTCTCCGCGGGCGGCGACGGCCGAGGTGTGCAACAGTTTGTCGGTGATGCCTCCCAAAGCGGATACCACCACGATAACGGGCTCTTGGATGGCCTCTACAATTTTCTTTACGCTCAGAATACTGTTGACGGAACCTACCGACGTTCCGCCGAATTTCAATACTTTCATCGAAATTATAGTTTAACGCGGCGACAAGGAGGACGTACCTGTCCGTGTAGGAGGGGAAAAGCCGGCCCGGCTGTCGCTGCTCTGGATTTGACTTGTTTTTTGGAATAAAATGTCGGGAATGAAGAATGCAATATAAGGAATTGCAACAAGGCGGGACGTGGTCGCCGCGTATGTTTAATTGTAGATGCTAACCCCCCAAGGGGTCATCAGTGCCCAGGTGTAATATGCATAGTTTGCACTCATGAATTTTCAGTCTCGTGTTTTGTTTTTCTAATGATGGGGCAATATTACATAATATTTTTCAATTGCAAGCTATTTTGTCGGAATATGATACATTTTTTTCTCATTTTCCTTTGCCGGGTGGATAAGTGATAGTCTCTTCCGGCGTTTTCACTCCCCTCGTTTTTCGGCCAATAGCTCTTCGCGGCTTTTACTTTGCGTCACCAGCCAGACGCCGCCAAACACCAGGAAGGCGGAAAGAAGTTTCCCTATGCTGAACCCGTCTTGTCCCGCTGCAACGGCAATCAACGAGGCCACGATGGGTTGTACATAATTATACATGCTCACCGTGGTGGGGCGGATGCGTTTGAGCGACATCGGGATCAGCAGGTAGGGGATGAAAGTGGCTCCGAACAGTACGAACAGCAAAGCGCCCAGCTCGCCGTAATCGGGGGTAGGGTGATGGAAAGCGGGCGATTGCCAGATATGGCCCACCGTAAAAGGCATCACGCTCAGGGTGGAAAAGAGGAACATCCACTTCATCATCGTAACGGCCGAATAGCGCGCGGTGAGCGGTTTGGAAAGTACCAGGTAGATGGAATAGATGAACCCGCTCAGCACGATGAGCAGGTTGCCTTTCATACTGCCGGCTTGTCCGCCGGAGGGGTTTGCTTGCAGGATGAGCGAAACGGCCCCGGCTACGCCCAGCAGTACGCCGCCGGCTTTTTTGCCGGTGATGGGTTCCTTTAGGATCAGGGCGGCCAGCAGCATGACGAAGATCGGCACGGCGGTGGCAATGATGGAGGCGTCGACCGGCGAGGTGGAGTTGAGGCCCCAGATGAAAAGCCCTTGGTTGAAGCCTACGCCGCAGAGGGCGCAGATGAATAAAAGGCCGAGGTCTTTGGTGGTTACTTTTTGGTAGGGTACGAACAGGGAACTTACCCAGAACATGACGGCGGCGAAAGCCATCCGCAGAATGGTGAGGGCTTCGGGCGAGACGTGCAGGGGCAACAAGTATTTGGAGACGGGCATGTTGATGGCAAACAAAATGTTGGCTGCCAAAATGAGGAAATGTCCTTTTAGTTTGTCGGGTGTCAGCATGGGGGGAGTTTATGGAATATCCGGAGCAAACATACTGAATTTTCGGGAGCCGGGCAGTATGCGGGCCTGGGAATTTTTTTTCGTTTACATGGCCGGTTTGACGCCGCGTTTGATCAGGAGCCAGTTCACCGGATAGGAAAAGAAGAAGCCTACGAACATGGCCAGTTGCATGATGAACCAGAAACTCCAACTGGTGTGCGTAAGGGGGGAGGGGAGCACGACGAAGAAGAGAAGGTAGCAAAAAGCGTACATCCCGATTTGCCAACTGCTAAGGGAGAGGAAGTCTATTTTCAGGGCGCGCAAAAAGACGGCGTTTGGGCTGAGCGC
Source organism: Tannerellaceae bacterium (assembly GCA_048403675.1). Lineage (GTDB taxonomy): Bacteria > Bacteroidota > Bacteroidia > Bacteroidales > Tannerellaceae > Parabacteroides. The sequence continues at coordinate 7,071 of DBFJSK010000185.1, forward strand.
GGACAGCCCGGGGCGGATGGCGGCGTATTGAAAACCGGCGCCGATGGCCAGGGCGAGTACATAGTCTAATCCCCACATCCAGCCGATGCCTGTCAGTCCGAGCGGGCGCAGCAGGAAAGGCCCGAAGCCTTCTCCGATCAGGTCGGCCAGGGTGCAACCGGCGCCGCAGTGGAAGGTGGACAGGGCTACATTTTGCCAGAAGGGGCGGCGGGGCATTTGCATTTTGCGTTTGTCGGGGTGTTGGATCATGCCTCTGACGCGGCCGAAGGTGAAGAAGGCCCAGAGGCCGATGAGTCCGCCCCACAAGGCGGTGAGGGGCCAGACGAGGTTCATCACTTTCATAGGCTGGGGGTAGGTATAGAGGTAGCTCAAGAGGGTGAGTACCGATAGGAAGGCCATCACGAGCGAGAGCACTGAGAGGAAGGAAAGTATTTCCATGAGATTTTGCATAGGAATGGGAGGCCGGGAAATTAGTCCGGGTGATAGAAAAACAAGCGGGCGGGGCGGAAAGTTTGGATAACGTGGCGGTTTCTCTGTGGAAGAAGGTTTTTTTGGGGGGGGAAAAGGTCGGATTAAAAAATGAAAAATAGACACGAAGCTTTCGGGGGGAGAGCGGGGTGGAGCTTGTTTTGTATCTATTTATTATACAGTGAGTTGCGAAAGATGAAAAAGGCATAGGCATGCAAGGGGAATTTCATCGCAGTGGAATTGGAATTCCATAGGCAAGGAATTTTGATTTGATGCCGAAGAAATCCGATTTTCTTCGGCAAGGTTGATTTTTTATTCTGAAAAATGACAATAACTACGGGGTGGGGCGTCGG
>DBFJSK010000186.1:0-3469 GCA_048403675.1 Tannerellaceae bacterium
TTCAAGATGGCCAGCATGCTCCGGAAAGAGGAAAAGACAGCCGCTATTCCGATTATTTTCCTTACCGCCAAAGACACTGAAAACGATATGTTGACCGGCTTTAATCTCGGCGCCGACGATTATATTTCCAAACCGTTTTCTATCCGCCAGGTAGCGGCTCGGGTAAAGGCCGTGTTGCGCCGCACAGCCGGAAAAGATAAGAAAGAAGCATCTGAAAGGTTGGAATACGAGACCTTGGCGCTCGATACGAAACGGATCAAAGCTACTGTCGACGGCGAAGAGATTCCGCTTACCAAGAAAGAATTCGAAATCCTCAAACTTTTGCTGGAAAATAAGGGAAACGTGTTTTCGCGGGAAGAAATTCTTTCGCGGATTTGGAAAGATGAAGTGTATGTACTCGATCGTACGATCGATGTGAATATTACGCGTCTGAGAAAAAAAATCGGGCCGTACGGGAAAAATATCGTTACCCGACTGGGATTCGGTTATTGTTTCGAATACTAAGCGAAGGGGGAATGAGTCATGGTAAAAATCGACGGAGAAAAAAAGAATCGTATTCCTTTCAGTCAACGGCTTTTTTGGTCGGTGTTCTTTATTTTCCTCGGATTCACCGTTTGTTTTCTGCTCTTTCAATACCAGCGGGAAAAGGAATTTGCCGAAGAAAAACTGAACAACGTACTGAGTAATTATAATTACCAACTTTACCGCCGCTCGCGTCAAGCGGCCGATCTGAAGCAAACTGTCGAAAACTTCCTCGACGATATTCCGCAGAAAGAGCTTCGGGTGACGATTATCGATCCTGCCGGCAAGGTGTTGTTCGATAACAGCGGAGCAGACGAATTTACCAACCACAACGACCGGAGTGAAGTGCGAAAAGCTCGTTTATATAACGAGGGATTCGCCATCCGTTCGTCCGAATCGACCGGTAAACGTTATTTTTATTCCGCTCGTCTTATCAACGATTATATTTTTCGTTCGGCTCTTCCTTACGATCCGTACGTACGCGGGGTGCTTTCGATCAATAAAGATTTTATTTATTTCATGGCGTTGATGACGTTGATTTTTTTCTTCGTCCTTTCGCGTTTTACGTTCAGTATCGGACGTACCATTTCGAAGTTGCGGGATTTTGCCATGAATGTGGAAAAAGATCGGATACCGGAATCGGAATCGGATTATGTGTTTCCTAACGATGAATTGGGAGATATTTCTCAAAATATCGTCACCCTTTACCATCGCCAGCAGAAAGCTAAGAACGAGCTTTGGATGGAACGCGAAAAAATTATCAAGCATTTTCAATATTCCATAGAGGGATTTGCCATGTTTACCGCCCAAGGGAGGGAGATTCTTTCGAATATCCTTTTTATCCAGTTCGCCAATGTGCTTTCCGATACGCCCATTCATGAGGCAGAAGAGGCGATCGGGATGAGCGAATTGGCGCCGATCCGCGATTTTCTGGCTAAAAACCAGCCGCATACGTCGCGAAAGAAGAAGGTGCTCCGGGAATCGGTTATTATTGATAAAAATGGGAAAATCTTCCGGGTGGAGTGTATTCTTTTCCTCGACAATAGTTATGAGCTGTCGGTCAATGATATTTCCCGTCAGGAGCAAGAGAGCCGGATGAAAAGGCAGCTTACGCAAAATGTTTCTCATGAACTGAAAACGCCGGTAAGCAGTATTCAGGGGTATTTGGAAACGATTTTGTCGAATCCTGATCTGCCGCCCGATAAACAGCGCTTCTTCCTCGAACGTTGCTATTCGCAAAGTACGCGCTTGACGGGGTTGCTCCGGGATATTTCGGTACTTAACCGGTTGGACGAGGCCGAGGAATTGTTTGATCTGAGCGAGGTCAATATCACGCGTTTGATTCAAGAAATTGAAAAGGAGTGTTCGAAGGAGATGGAAGAGAAAGGGATTACTTCCGAAGTGCTTTTGCCCGGGAATCCGGTGATTTACGGTAATTATTCGTTGTTGTATTCGATTTTCCGAAATTTGTATGACAATGCGATTGCTTATGCGGGCGAACAGGTACGGATTACGGTGAATTGCTATAAGGAAGATCCGAAGTTTTATTATTTCAGCTTTTCCGATAATGGCGCCGGTATCGAAGAGGAACATATTAACCGGATCTTCGAACGGTTTTACCGGGTGGACAAGGGGCGGAGCCGGAAAATGGGGGGTACGGGATTAGGGCTTTCCATCGTGAAAAACGGCGTGCATTTTCATAAAGGTCAGATTTCGGCGAAAAGCAGTCCGGGGAAAGGTATCACCTTTTTCTTTACGTTGAAAAAGGCGAAACATACGGGGTGAAAAATCAAAAAAATCCCTCTCCGGCTGAGTCTCCGATTCGTGTTTCTTCGTTTCCTCTATTGTTAAACAAAAACTCTTTTTTAGTGGGAAGACACGGTTTCATCGGGGGCCGAAGAGGGGATTTTTTCTTTCGTATTATATAAGTAAGAAATTACTGAATGTTCGGATTCAGGGTGTGCCATTGGTCGATGGCGGGAATGATTCCCATGCCGATCACTTCGTCGCGCAGTTTGCAAAGGTGTTCGTAGCTGCGTTTGAGTTCGGCTACTTCTTCGGGCGTGCCTTTTACTTCTTTATAATGAATGCCGTCTTTGTCGATCACGGTTTCCATAGCCATCATGATATGGTCGAATCCGTCGCTATGTACGTAGGTGCCGGCCGGCCAGCGGAAGGCTTCACCGCCCATGGCGGCCCGGATCATTTCAACCGAAAGGTAAGAGGGGCTTTGGAAAGAAGAACGGCCGCGCAGATCGATGATGTGTTTGCCGCCCTGGATTACTTGTTGTTTGATAGCGGCCCAGTCTTCCGGCGTGAGGGCCGGCGTACCGATCAGGTCGGCCAGGGGCTTGCCGTCGACGGTAGCGGTGGAAGCGAATACGGCCATTTGTTCGCCGTGGCCGCCATAGGTGCGGCAGTTGGCTACTTTATATTGGGCGATTCCGAAGTGTTTGGCTAGCGCGCTTTGCAAACGGGTGCTGTCAAGTCCGGCCAGGGTGCTTACCTGAGAGGGTTTGAGGCCGGAATAAAGCAAGGTGATTAAGCCGGTGATGTCGGCGGGGTTGAAGATAATAACGACGTGTTTTACATCCGGACAATAAGAACGGATGTCTTTTCCTAACTGGGCGGCGATTTCGGCGTTGCCTTTCAACAGGTCTTCACGTGTCATGCCGGCTTTACGGGCTGCACCGCCGGAAGATATAATGTATTTGGCGCCACTCAACGCTTCTTTAATATCGCTGGTAAAAGTGATATGGGCATAATCGAAGCCCGACTGAAACATCTCTTCGGCTACGCCTTCCAAGGCTGGCCCGAAAGGATCGTATAAACAGATTTCGGTGCTTAGACCCATCATCAGGGCGGTTTGGGCCATGTTCGAACCGATCATTCCGGCAGCTCCTACAATGGTGAGCTTTTCATTCGTGAGTGTTTTCATATTACATCT
>DBFJSK010000187.1:0-2825 GCA_048403675.1 Tannerellaceae bacterium
ACCTGTTCTTTGATTTGTTCGAGTTCGTCTTTCATCTGGACGACGATTTGTTGCATTTCCGCATGGTTGCTTTTCGAACCGAGGGTGTTGATTTCGCGTCCTATTTCCTGGGCGATAAAGCCGAGTTTCTTGCCTTGTCCGTGGCCGCTGGCCATGGTGCTGAGGAAGTATTTCAGGTGATTGTCGAGCCGGTTTTTTTCTTCGTTTACATCCAGTTTTTCGATGTAATAGATCATTTCCTGTTCGAGCCTGTTTTTATCGTAATCGATGCCGGCTATCTTGGTGAGGTTGTCGGTGATGCGCGCCTTGATTTTTTCGATGCGTTCGCTTTCGTAATCGGCTACTTTTTCCAGCAGGGCGGCAATGTTGGCGATTTTCTGTTCGAAAAGTTTTTCCAGCATGGCGCCTTCCTGGGTACGGAATTCCGCCAGGTGCCGGATGGCTTCTTTGGTAGCGCCCAGTACCACCTCCCATTCCGATTCGTCGGCTTCGACCGCTTCCGATTTGATGGCGTCGGGCAGCCGGAGCAGGGTTTGGAACCAGTCGGCCGGCAGGGCTACGTTCAGCTTATCGGCCATTTCTTTAATCTGGAGGTAGTAGCTTTCCACCGCGGCCTGGTTGATTTGGGTCGGGGTGTTTTTTCCGATATATTCGATATAGATGTTGAATTCCACTTTTCCGCGTTCGAGCGACTGAAGCAACAAACTGCGGATTTCCATTTCCTTGTCTTTATAAAGAGAGGGCAGGCGGGTCGATAAATCGAGTTGTTTACTGTTCAGTGCTTTGATCTCGACGGTTACTTTTTTGGATGGGAGTTCGGCGGTAACCTTTCCGAACCCGGTCATGGATTGTATCATTTGTTCAAAAATTTGTGCCAAGATAGGGGGCATCCGGGCAACGAAGCAAGCTTGCTTGATAACCTCGGGCCGCCCCCTACCTTCGCTTTTTCCGGCAAAGATAGCGTATTCCCTTGAGAATCGGCTATAGACCGTCTATAATTATTGCCGGGCGTGCTGAAAACTCCCGTGGCGGCGGGGCGTCTCTTTTCCAAATTTATATATACATTTGCATCATCAAAATCAACAAGGGTTGGTTCCGGGAAGGAGCTGTTTTCTTTTTGGGCCGGCAGTCAATCAATTATGGCTTGTATTTTAAATCTGGAAACTTCCACTGCCGTTTGTTCGGCAGCTTTGGCCGCCGACGGTGCGGTTGTGTTTGAAAAGGTCTCGTTCGACGGGCCTTCGCATGCGGTATTATTGGGCGTGTACGTAGAAGAGGCGCTCCGGGCGATGAAAGAGCGGGGCTTGAAATTGGATGCGGTAGCCGTCAGCAGCGGCCCCGGTTCGTATACCGGTCTGCGTATCGGCGTATCGGTAGCCAAGGGGCTTTGTTTCGGGCTGGGTATTCCTCTTCTGGGTATTCCTACGCTCGATATTTTGGCCACTTCGGCGGCTGCGCGTGCGGAAGCGGGAGCGGGGGATCGGTATTGTGCCATGCTGGACGCGCGCCGGATGGAGGTTTATTCGGCTGTTTACGATGCTTCGCTTCGCCCGGTGCGGGATACGATGGCGGAGGTAGTGACGGCCGATACGTATGCTTCTTATCTGGAAAACGGCCGGGTTTATTTCTTTGGAAACGGGGCGGCTAAATGTCGGAGCGTGATTACTTCCCCGTCTGCCGTTTTTATCGATGAGGTGTATCCTACGGCCTCGGCCATGGCATCGCTTTCCGAAGAAGCTTTCCGGGTCGGTCGAGTAGAGGATGTAGCTTATTTCGAACCTTTTTACCTGAAGGAATTTCAGGCGACGATTGCCAAAAATAAAGTGCTCGACGACGCAATCAACCAGGGACGACTGGGGAATTGAAAGTTGTTCTTTCTGCTCTTAAAGAAGCTTCCCCTCGTCCTCGCAAAAAAGAGGGAAACCTAGGGAATGAACCAAGTCGCGGCTTCGGAGGTTATATTTCAGATATAAACGATTCGAATATGCGAAGAAAACAGGTAAACGTATTATTGCTTGTGGGAGTTGCCCTGGCAATTGTCCTTTTGATGGTCTGGTTGTTTTTAGGTACGACGTTGGAAGAAGATTCCACCCGGAATTTTTCTCCGTTGGAACAAACCTGAAGCGGATAATGCTGTAAGGACGGGAAAAGAGAAACGACTCCGAGAAGCGGGGTATAATAAAAGCCGTTGCGAAATAAACTCGCAACGGCTTTTATGTTGAGAAATGTTTTGCGGCGTTACCGTGTTGTGCCTTCCGGTGTCTTTGGGCGGACTAATTCGGATTTTCCAGTACGTTATACAGGTTATTCAAATCGTCGGCGCCTACCAGATCTACGCCTTCACGGATAAAGAAACGTTTAAACAGCGGCGTATCCGGCGCTCCCCACCAACGGAAAAGTTTGCCCTGTTCATGTACGCGACTGATAATTCCGCGCATCTTTTCGAGTTGGTCGGCCGGCATATCGCCTGTACCGTCCCACGTGAAAAAGTCGGCGTAATTATCGCTTACTACAGGCGCCAAGGTTGCCGGAATCCCTGCATCCAGATCGGCGATCTGTCCGTCCAGGAAAGTAAATCGGCTTGTTTCCAAGGGTAAGCTCTGTTTCGGCCGGTCGCCGGAAAGGAAAAATAAAATGGCTCCTTCCCGATAGGTTCCGTTATCGATGGAGCAAAAGTATTCCTTATACGGCTCCATCTGTTCTTTCAATACTTTGTACATTGCTTCTCCTTGCTCCTTGCAATCTACCATCAGGTAGAACGGCCGGTCGCTGGCAGGGTATACCTTGCCTCCGTTGGCCCGGATACGTTCGATCAGCGGGCGTAA
>DBFJSK010000188.1:0-9296 GCA_048403675.1 Tannerellaceae bacterium
ATTCCTCATACCACCCAACCTTGACAAAAACATCCACACAAGTCTCCACCTCCATCCAACCTTTGGTAAGCGGCTGCTCGTGCAAACGATAAAGCACCCCGCTGGCCGGTTGATTGCCCAATACGACTTGTGTAAAATAATCGAACATCCATCCGCTTTCCGGATCTACATCTACCACCTCTTCCCGTTGTAAAGGACGGTAATACACTTTTCCCGCTTCAAAACGAAAATACCACATCGTTTTGATTTCCGGCTCCTTCCTCCCCTTCCGAAGAGGCACGAACATATCTACACCATACGGATCGGAAGAAAACGTAGCATAGTCCCAAGCAGGGCAGCCAAATTCCTCCCGAAAAGTCCGGATAAAAGGTTTCTCTTCCTCCGTTCGTTGCAGGTGCCCGAACAATTCGCCCATTCCTTCATCCACCCCACCATACCTAAAAAAATCATCTGCCGAAGAAAAGGATGAACCGGTAGAAAAAGAAAGCTCGTCATCCGTAACACATCCTTTATTCAGCGTAAGAACAAAGAACAACAAAAATAGACATCGCTTTTTCATATCCGTCATCCGTTATTAATTCATACGGTTTAACTATCGGCCTTAAAGCTAATAAAAAAAATGAAAAAACAATAGAAAAATTATTTTATTTCAACAAATCCACTTTTTACTCTCCTAACTTTCCACTTCTATCTCTCTGCTGGTTCATAAACCCTAGTATAACCCGGAAAAGAACCTGTTTTTCGACTCTCGAAAAACAAACCATTTTACTTCCCTATACCCTACCCCTTCTTGTATTCTTTTTACCATAGTAAAAAATACATGCTTATAAAATTAAAATTACATCGCAGTGCAATCGAAATTTCATGCTTATGAAATTGGAATTGCATAAGCATGAAATTCAAACTCCACTACAGCATTTTACAACACGCTATATATCAGAAGATTACAAAACACGGTTTCAGGCCCTCCCACTCCGGTTACTTATTGTACTTTTCTTTTTTTACCCTCACCCCCCTCTTTCTATTTCCGGCCGCTTTCTCCCCCCAAAGCAACCTGAAGCCCCGGGCACCTTTCCTTCCCCTTCCATACACCCTTTTTAACGTTTTCCCCTATTCCCTGTATGGTTTTCTAAAGATTATCATGTACCTTTGTAGACAATTTGTGCGTAAGGCGCCCCAATAAACGCCCGCACCTACCGCCCACGAAAAGGGCCGGGAAATAAGGAATATATCTCTCCAGATAGAGAATCAGGTAGAGAAAATAACGAACAAGTAAGGAGCAACAAATGACTAAACAAGGTACCATACTGGTAGTAGACGACAACAAGGGCATCCTTGCCGCTGTGCAAATGCTGTTAGGAACCTGTTTCGAAAAAGTAATCACCCTCGCTACACCCAATCGGATCAAAAACACCCTTCACGACGAAAAAATAGACATCGTCCTACTCGATATGAATTTCAGCGCCGGCATCAACAACGGCAACGAAGGCCTTTTCTGGCTATCCGAAATCAAAAAAGAACACCCCGCCCTACCCGTCGTCCTCTTCACCGCCTACGCCGACATCGAACTCGCCGTGCGGGGCATCAAGGAAGGCGCCGCCGACTTCGTAGTCAAACCCTGGGAAAACGCCAAACTGCTCGGAACCTTGCAAAAGGCCTACACCCAAGCCCAAACGGCGGCCAACCACGGAAAAAGCAAACCCAACGTTAAAACGGAAAGCAGTCGCCCCGAAGATACCCATTCCGAGCTGGGCGGCGGCATGTTCTGGGGCGAAAGCCAAGCCATGAAGCAACTGAGGGCCATGATCGAAAAAGTAGCGAAAACCGACGCTAACATCCTGATCACCGGCGAAAATGGCACAGGAAAAGAGATGTTGGCCCGCGAAATACACAAATTCTCGGCCCGCAAAGCAGAACCGCTTGTACCCGTCGATATGGGAGCCATCACGGAAACCCTTTTCGAAAGCGAACTGTTCGGCCACGTAAAAGGCGCCTTTACCGACGCCCGCGCCGACCGGCCCGGCAAATTCGAAGCCGCCACGGGCGGCACGCTCTTCCTGGATGAAATCGGGAACCTTTCCTACCATTTGCAAGCCAAATTGCTCACCGCCCTCCAACGGCGCAGCATCGTGCGGGTAGGCAGCAACAAACCCATTCCGGTAAACATCCGGCTCATCTCGGCCACCAACCGCGATTTGCAGGAAATGGTACGCAAAGAACAATTCCGCGAAGACCTGCTCTACCGCATTAACACCATCCATGTGGAAATACCCTCGCTACGCGACCGGGCGGAGGACATTCTGCCGCTAGCGGAAATCTTCATCCGCAAATACGCTGGCATGTATGGCAAATCCACGATGCACCTCAGTGCGGAGGCCGCCGACAAACTCAAAGCCCAACCCTGGTACGGAAATATCCGCGAATTGGAACATACCATCGAAAAAGCCGTTATTATCAGCGAAGGAAACACCCTGGGGGGAAACGATTTCGATTTCTCGCACCAGGCCGAACCCGCCAAACGCGAACGGGAAGTGACCACGCTGGAAGAAATGGAGTATACGATGATTAAAAATGCCATGAACAAATACAACGGGAACCTGTCGCTGGTAGCCAGCCAACTGGGCATTTCCCGCCAAACCCTGTACAACAAAATCAAACGGTACGAACTGTAAAAGGCGAATCTCGAAGGAGGGTTACCCTCTCTCTCCTTTCAAAAAACCGTTTTTACCTCTTTGATTTCCTCAACGAATCGGCCCCATGCTAAAAGGTATTTATTACAGCCTCAGTTTCCGCCTCTCCGCCGCGTTAATCAGCACGGCAGCCGTCACTTATTTGGTCATTCAAGGAGAATGGAGCTGGTTATTGCTGGCCGGCGGCGCATGGCTGGCCGCTTTGCAAGGGGTGCGCACGCTGTTCCGGAGCAGCGCGCAAAAGGTAGCCTTCATGTTCGATGCCATCGACAATAGCGATTACGCTTTCAAATACGCCACCCGAGGCCGTTCGTCGAACGACAAACTGGTCAGCGAATCGCTCAACCGGATTACTCAGATCCTCTTTCAAGCCAAGGCGGAAGCCATCCAAAAAGAGAAATATTACGAGTTGATTATGAATTCGGTCAATACGGGCATCATCGTCATCGACGACAAAGGCAACATCTACCAGACCAACAACGAAGCCCTCCGGTTGCTCGGACTCACGGTTTTCACCCACGCCAAGCAACTGGGACGGATTGACAAAACGCTCGAAAAACTCATTACCGAAGTGCGCCCGGGCGAAAAACACCAGATTTCCTTCGCCAACGAACGCGGCACGGAACACCTCTCCGTACGCGTATCCGAAATGACGTTGCAGGAAAAACACGTCCGGATCATCGCCATCAACGATATTAACAGCGAACTCGACGAGAAGGAAATCGATTCGTGGATTCGCCTGACGCGGGTGCTGACCCACGAAATCATGAATTCCGTCACTCCCATCACCTCCCTGAGCGACACCTTGCTTTCCCTGCACACGGATGTGAACGAAGAGATCCGCAGCGGGCTGGAAGTGATTAGCACCACCGGCAAAGGACTGATCGCCTTTGTGGAATCGTACCGGAAATTTACCCATATACCCACCCCCGAGCCGTCGCTGTTCTACGTCGGGCGGTTCATCGAACGGATGGTACAATTGGCCCGGCATCATAATCCGCTGCCGAATATCACAATCGACACCGATGTGCAGCCTGACGACCTGATTGTGTATGCCGACGAGAATCTGATTACGCAAGTAGTATTGAACTTGCTCAAAAACGCCATGCAAGCCATCGGCAGGGAGCAGCCGGACGGCCGCATCGAGATCCGGGCTTTTTGTAATAAGGAAGAAGCGGTGCTGATCGAAATCAGCAACAACGGCCCTCCCATTCCGGAAGAAGAAGCGGAACATATTTTCATTCCTTTCTTCACCACCAAAGAAGGGGGCAGCGGGGTAGGCCTCTCCATTTCGCGACAGATTATGCGGCTTTCGGGAGGTAGTTTGACCCTGAAATCGGGAGCGATGGTGAAACAAACTACTTTCGTGCTGACTTTTCCTTGAGGGTGCTTGGATTTTTTCCCGCTCCCCCGGCTTTTCCGGATTATCCGGATTATCCGCTGATTTTACGGATTTCCTATTCATTTTTCGGGTGAATAACGAACAGATAGGTATACAAAACGGTTAAAAGATAAAAGATATGAAGTTATTGGATAAATTGAAAATGAACCATCGACCGCGACCCGCCGCGTTGGATTTGCTGAAATATATCGGGCCGGGCCTACTCGTAACAGTGGGCTTTATCGATCCCGGCAACTGGGCGACGAACCTGGCGGCCGGCTCGTCGTTCGGTTACGCCCTGCTCTGGGTGGTTACCTTTTCCTCGGTGATGTTGATTATCATCCAACACAATGTGGCGCACCTGGGCATCGTCACCGGCCTATGTCTGTCGGAAGCGACGAATAAATACCTGCCCCGGGCGCTGAGCCGCCCTATTTTGGGATCGGCCATGCTGGCGAGTATTTCCACCTCCCTGGCCGAGATTCTGGGGGGAGCCATCGCGCTGAGGATGCTGTTCAGTATCCCCATCAAGACCGGATCGGTGATCGTAACGGTGGCTTGCCTCAGCATGCTGCTGAGCAATACCTATAGTAAAATCGAACGGTGGATCATTATGTTCGTATCGATTATCGGCCTTTCTTTCCTGTATGAACTGGCCTTGGTAGACGTGAACTGGACAGAAGCTGTCAGCGGCTGGATAAAGCCTTCGTTTCCGGAAAACTCGATGTTGATTATCATGAGTGTGCTGGGAGCGGTGGTTATGCCGCACAACCTCTTCCTGCATTCGGAAGTGATTCAAAGCCGGGAGTGGAACCTGGAGGACGAAACGGTGATTAAAAAACAACTGAAATATGAGTTCTACGATACCCTGTTGTCGATGGTAATCGGTTGGGCGATCAATTCGGCGATGATTATCCTGGCGGCCGCCACCTTCTTCAAACAAAAGATAGCGGTAGACGAACTGGATCAGGCTCAGCAATTGCTGGTTCCGCTGGTGGGGAATAACGCGGGGGTGATCTTTGCCGCAGCGCTTTTGCTGGCGGGCGTCTCGTCAACGATCACATCGGGCATTGCAGGCGCTTCCATCTTCGCGGGTTTTTACGGAGAAGCGTATCACCCAAAAGACTTACACTCGAAATTGGGAATTTTGCTTTCATTCGTGCCGGCGCTGGGCGTCATTTTCCTGATCGGCGACCCGTTCAAGGGATTGATTTTTTCGCAGATGTTGCTCAGCGTGCAGCTCCCGGTCACGGTCTTCACGCAAGTATACCTTACATCGAGCCGCAAAGTGATGGGGGTTTATGCCAATACGCGTTCTACGACGGTGATTTTGGTAACGCTCGGAAGCTTGGTTACGATCTTAAATATAGCCCTGTTAATCAGCCTATTCTAACAAATTACACAAAGGGAGCTTTTCTTTACTTTCAAGGTTGAAATGGAAAAAAAGACGATTCCTATGTCAGCCGGAAAGAAATAGCTACCTTTGTATCCTTCAAAGCAAACAATATTTTCATACTAAAGATGAGCGAGATCAACACTAACGAAGAAGAAGGCAAAAAAAGCCTGAACTTTATCGAAACATTTGTCGAAAGCGATTTGGCAGAAGGTAAAAACGGCGGACGTATCCAAACCCGCTTCCCGCCCGAGCCGAACGGCTATTTGCATATCGGCCACGCGAAGGCGATCTGCCTCGACTTCGGCATTGCCGAACGTTACGGCGGCGTATGCAACCTTCGTTTCGACGATACGAATCCGGTTAAGGAAGATGTGGAATACGTCGACTCGATCAAAGAAGACATCGAATGGCTCGGTTTCCATTGGAATAAGATTTATTACGCCTCCGACTATTTCCAGCAATTATGGGACTTTGCCGTGCAGCTTATCCGCCAAGGCAAAGCGTATATAGATGAACAAAGCGCCGAGGTGATCGCCCAACAGAAAGGAACACCTACGGTACCGGGCACGGAAAGCCCCTACCGGAATCGTCCGGTGGAAGAAAGCCTGGATCTTTTCCGCCGCATGAACGAGGGTGAATTCGAAGAAGGCAGCATGACGCTCCGGGCCAAGATCGATATGGCCTCGCCCAATATGCACTTCCGCGATCCGATCCTGTATCGCATCATCAAGCACCCGCATCACCGCACCGGCACGAAATGGAAAGCTTATCCGATGTATGATTTCGCCCACGGACAAAGCGACTATTTCGAAGGGGTAACGCATTCGCTTTGTACCCTCGAATTCGAAGTGCACCGGCCGCTTTACGATTATTTTATCGATCTGCTCAAGAAAGACGATACGTACCGGCCGCGCCAGATCGAGTTCAACCGGCTCAACCTGACGTATACCGTGATGAGTAAACGGAAGTTGCTTCAGTTGGTGAAAGAAGGATTGGTCAGCGGATGGGACGATCCGCGTATGCCGACCATTTCGGGCTATCGCCGCCGGGGTTTCACGTCTCGTTCGATTAAGAATTTTATCCAAAAAATCGGGTATACCAAATTCGACGGCACAATCGATGTGGCCCTGCTCGAACACGCAGTGCGCGAAGACCTGAATGCGATCGCTCCGCGCGTGTCGGCGGTACTGAACCCGGTAAAACTGATCCTGACGAATTATCCGGAGGGCAAAGTGGAAATGATGGAAGCAATCAATAATCCGGAAGATTTGTCGGCCGGTACGCATGAAATCGCTTTCAGCCGTGAACTTTATATCGAGCGGGAGGATTTTATGGAAGACGCCCCGAAGAAGTTTTTCCGGATGACGCCCGGACAGGAGGTTCGCTTGAAAAACGCTTACATCGTAAAATGCACCGGATGCAAGAAAAACGAAGCGGGCGAAATAGAAGAAATTTATGCCCAGTACGATCCCCAGACAAAGAGCGGAATGCCGGAAAGTAACCGAAAGGTGAAAGGGACTTTGCATTGGGTTTCGGCCGCGCATAGCCTGCCTGCTGAAGTGCGTCTGTACGACCGTCTGTTTCAAGTGGAAAACCCGGCGGACGAAAAAGAGAAAGATTTCCACGAATTGCTCAACCCCGATTCGCTCACTTGCCTTACCGGCTGCCGGGTGGAAGCGGAGTTGCAAAAGGCTAAGCCTTACGATCATTTTCAGTTCCAACGTCTGGGTTATTTTAATCTGGATCCGGACAGCCAGGGCGGAAAATTGATCTTTAACCGCACCGTATCGTTGAAGGATACGTGGAGCAAGGTTAAAAACAAGGCGTAGTCCACACGTTTTAGTACGATAACATTTATGAAGAAAGACGATGTTTCACGCCTGTTGCAACGCTATTTATCCGCCTGCCGCGAAGGGAAAGATCCTTATTTCGATGCGGACGAGATAGAAGATTTGTTGGACAGTTTTGAAGAGTCGGACGATTATACCTATTACGATGAAGTTTTGGCCCTCGGGCTGAAACTTCATCCCTCAAGCGAGGAACTGAAAATCAGGCAATGCCGCCAGTTGGTATATAATGAAGACTTTGCCGGCGCCCTTACGATGATCGATAACATAGCCGAAACCGACAACCAAGACCTCGATATGTTGCGTTTGGAATGTTATGCCTGCCAGAAAGATTATTCGAAAGTGCTCGAATTTGTGGAAATGCTTCGGAACCGGGAATGCGAGTATCTGGAAGAATTGTTCGAATACATTGCTCCGGTCTTGAACGACATGGAAATGCAAGAGGAGGCGCGCGATTTTATCGGCCGGGGGCTGTTGTTGTTTCCGGATAATCTTATTTTGAAAGATGAGCTTTGTTTCAATCTGGAAATGTCGGGCGAAATTGCCCGGGCCATCGAGGTATGCAACGAGCTGATCGACAAAAACCCTTATTCCTGCGATTTCTGGTTTACCCTGGGGCGTCTGTATTCGATGAGTGCGGAGTATGACAAAGCAATCGAAGCGTTCGACTTTGCGTTGACTTGCGACGATTCGGATGTGGAGCTGAAAATGTTGAAGGCGTATTGTTTGTATATGAACGAAAGCTATGAGAAAGCGATCGAGGTATACAACGAAATCGCCGACGAAGAGGTGGTGAGAGATCGGATCAAGCCTTTTATGGCGGAGTGCTTTATCAAGCTCGATAATTTCGAAAAGGGGTATGAGTTGCTCGGCGATATGTTGACCGAGACGTATCCGGATTACGAGCCTTCGGCCTATATCAACCTGATTCGTTGTTGCCTGGAAACCGGCCACGAAGAGGAGGTGGAAGTGATTTTGCGGAAAGCAACGAAGTTGTTTCCCGATAATATCCGGCTGCTTTCGCTGATGGCTCTCTCGCAAATGGACAACGGCCAGGAGGAGGAAGCGATGCAAACGACCGACCGGATTTTCGAGATCCTTGACCGACCGGATGAAAACAATGACACCGACGACGAAAGTTTGTTTCGTGCCGGACAATATCTGTATACGAAAGGAGATACGGATAAGGCACTCAAATTTTACACCAAGGTGTGGGAATTGAACCCGGAGCGGCCTTTTATTCATATTCATCTGGCGATGGCTTACCTGGCAAAGGGAGATTTGAAAAAGTTCGGAGAACATTTCCGGCAGACTTCGGCCGAGGAGATGATGGAATATTTGAAAGTGTCGGGCATCGACGCGGATCAGATGGCTGAAAAATTGCCGATTTCCGAGAAGTTTATTCCACCGGAAGATTTGGTAAAAGAATTTCTGAAAAATAAAGACAATAGTAATTAATCCTTTTTACATTTTTATGAAGCGAAATCTGAAAGATTACGGTTTGTTGGTGCTCAAAGGTATGGGCATGGGAGCCGCCGATGTGGTACCGGGCGTATCAGGAGGTACGATTGCCTTTATCGTGGGCATCTATGAGGAGCTGATCGACTCCATTAAAAGTATCAATGCCGGCAGTTTGAAATTGTTGATAACCGGAAAAATCGGTGCGTTCTGGAAAGCGATCAACGCCAATTTCCTGCTTTCGATTGTGGCAGGCATCGGCATCAGTATCTTTTCGCTGGCAAAATTGATTACTTATTTGCTGGTCTATCATCCTATTTTGGTGTGGGCTTTCTTTTTCGGTCTGGTATTAGCCTCGACCTGGTTCGTATCAAAAGATATAAGGCGGTGGAACTGGAAAACCGTGCTGAGCTTTATCGTAGGGGCGGTTGCGGCTTATTATATTACGATTGCTACGCCGGCCGAAACGCCGACCAACCTGTTTTTTATTTTTCTTTGCGGGGCGATCGCCATTTGTGCAATGA
>DBFJSK010000189.1:0-7981 GCA_048403675.1 Tannerellaceae bacterium
TACCGTAGTTCAGACAGAACAATGGAAAAACAGCCCTCCCCCCCGAAGTAAACTTAATTCTAATCACTAAAATGAAATGCCTATGAGATAAAATACAGACTAACTTAAAGATACACATAGAAAAAATACCTTAAATATAATTATCAGTTTATAATTTTCAATTAGAAATAAGTAACCCCTATGATGAAGAAAAAATCCAGACCACTTTCTTTAAGACAAATTACAAAAATCTTTGCCTGCGGCTTGCTTCTCTCTTCTTTTTCCGCTCAAGCTACGCAATCCATCCCCGCCACCGCTCTTGCCGCCCCCTTGGTGGCCCAACAAACTAAAAAGATAGCCGGCACCGTAGTCGATAGCAAAGGCGAACCGGTCATCGGCGCCAACGTTGTGGTAAAAGGAACGGCCCTGGGCACCATTACCGATACCCGCGGCCGTTTCGCCCTGGAACAAGTACCGGAAAATGCCGTTTTGCAACTCTCCTATATCGGCTACCAATCGCAGGAAATCCCGGTAAAAAACAAAACCGATGTCCAGATTACCCTGCAAGAAGACTCCGAAGCGCTGGACGAAGTAGTGGTAGTGGGCTACGGCAGTACCGTCAAAAAAGACCTGACCACCGCCGTGACCAGCGTAAAAAGCAAAGACTTCCTGCAAGGCGCCTCCAACAGCCCGCTCCAAATGATCGACGGCAAAGTAGCCGGGGTAACGGTATCGAATACCGCCGCAGCCGATCCGAACGCCAGCCCCAGCATCCAGGTACGCGGCGCTTCCTCGCTGAAAGCCGGCAACGGCCCGCTGATCGTGATCGACGGCATGCCCGGGGGCGACCTGCGCAACCTTGCACAACAAGACATCGAGTCGATTACGGTACTGAAAGACGGTTCGGCCGCCGCCATTTACGGCTCGCGGGGAGCCAACGGGGTCATCCTGGTGCAAACCAAACAAGGCAAAGCCGGGCGGGTATCGATTGCTTACGACGGCTATGTGGAACACGATTTCGTAGCGGCGCGTCCGGATATTCTTTCTCCGGAAGAATTCGTTGTTCATGAAATCGGCAAGGACTACGGCTCGCGCACGGTATGGTACGACGAATTGCTCAATAAAAAGAATGTGGGCCATAATCACAACATCGCCCTTTCGGGCGGAAGCGAAACCACCATTTTCCGTATCTCTGCCAATTACCGCGAAAAAGAAGGCCTGGACATAGCCACCGATCGCAAAGAATACGGATTGCGCGCCAACTTCAAACAAACCACCTTGGAGGGCCTGCTGGAACTGAGCGGCAACATTTCCTACCGATATGCCGACGAAGATTATACGGATTACGGCAGCTTCAAACAAGCCGTGGAATTGAACCCCACCTACTCCATCGAGGAAATGGATGCATTCCGGAATAATTTCGACAGCTACAATCCCATCTACAACCTCACGCGCCGGGAAAACGGAGCGACACAGGAATACATCACGACCGATTTCAATATCAAACTCAATATCCTGAAAAACCTGCATACGGAACTCAAACTCGGACGTCAGGGTACGAATAAAAAACAACGGGAATATTATTTCAAAGACCACCGCGAATCCATCAACAACAACCGCAACGGGCGGGCACGGCTGGAAGACCAGAAATGGGTAGATTATACCCTGGAATGGCTGGGTAATTACACACTCGATCTCGACCGGCATCATTTCAAACTGATGGGCGGCTATTCGTATCAGGAGTTCAACTGGGAAAAGTTCTATGCCGAAAATATGAATTTCCCCACCGATGCTTTCCTTTATAACAATCTGGATGCAGGCGATTACAACAAAGCCGACGGCCGGTTGGGCATGGGTTCGGAAAAGAATCAGGAAAAAACGATTGCCTTCCTGGGCCGCGTAAATTACGATTTCGACAATACCTTCCTCTTTACCGGTTCGATCCGGTACGAGGGAAACACGAAATTCGGAACCGCTCATAAATGGGGTGCCTTCCCGGCCGCCTCGGCTGCATGGCGTATCTCCCGCCTGGATTATTTGGAAGATTCCCCTGTGGTGGACGATTTGAAGTTGCGTTTCTCGTATGGCGAAACCGGCCGCTCGGGGTTCGACAAATACATCTCGCTGGCCAAATATTCGGGCTATGGTTGGATGCCCAACAGCGAAGGCAAATGGGTACAGGTATACGGCCCGGGCAACAATCCGAACCGCGACTTATCGTGGGAACGCCAGATTTCCTACAACGTAGGGATCGACTATACGCTGTTCCAATCGAAGTTATCCGGTAGCCTGGACGTGTTTGTCCGCAAAGGGAAAGACGTCATCGGCGAGTATCAGGTACCCGTCCCCCCCTATCTGCACGAAAAGATCATGACTAATGTGGGGACAACGCATTCCAAAGGGTTCGAATTGCAGGTAAACTGGGACGCGGTGCAAACGAAAGCGTTCACGTATACTACCAACCTTACGGTGGCCTATACCCGCTCGAAACTAAAATCCTTCTCGAACGAAAAATACGAACTCGGCTATATGGAAGGCGACGGGCTGCCCTCGCCGGGTAACCCGGGTCCTTGCCAGCGTTTGCAAGACGGCGTGGAAATCGGTTCGTTCTACGGATACAGGTATGCCGGGGTAGACGACGACGGGAATATCCTGGTGTACAAAAACGGCGAAAAAGGAGGCGAAACCGTCCGGGGTCGGGATGCGGGAGAATTAGACCGCACCTATATCGGCAACGGCACGCCTAAATGGGAATTGGCGTGGGGGAACACAATCACTTACAAAGGTTTCGATTTATCGTTATACTTCCGCGGGCGGTTCGATTACCAGGTTTTAAATCAATACCAGATGTATTACGGATTGCAGGGCGTAACGGGAATCAACAAATTGAAATCCGCTTACGCAGAAAATGCGGCGATTAAAGGAGAAAAAATCATGTGCGATTATTTTCTCGAAAACGGCAATTACCTGAAGCTCGACAATATTACGCTTGGCTGGACGCCTACGTTGCATACCAAATGGATTTCGGGCTTACGGATTTACGCCACCCTAAAGAATGTGTTCACGCTCACGAAATATTCCGGCGGCATGGATCCCTCCAGCATAGACGTAACCGGACTTTGGGCCGGCCGGGGTACGATGGATTTATATCCCACCGCCCGGAATCTGACTTTCGGCGTTCAAATCAATTATTAATTACCAAACAAAGACAGGATTCTTATGAATTATATCCAATCGCTTTCTATCGCGGGGGTGGCGATAGCCGCCGCCTTCGCTTCATGTACCGACCTCGACGAAAAACCGTATAGCCTGCTGACGAGTACGAATTATTTTACAGATAAGGCAAGCGTGGAGGCTACCGTGCTACGGCCTTACGAACATGCGCAATGGTGTGGCTGGGACGGCGACCGCTGGCAACTGCAGGAGCTTACGGGCGATCATTTTGTATGGACGCAAAAGGGGCGTCACGGGTACGACGACGGGCAGTGGGTACGCCTGCACGAGCATAAATGGAATTATGATATGAACCAGATTAACGGGGGCTGGGTGGGGCCTTACCAGGGCATCCAGCAAATCAATTCGTTATTCCGGGATTTCCGGAATCTGGATTTCCAGGCGCTCGGGATTACGGACACGGAAAAAGCCAATTATATCGGAGAGTTACGGGCGCTACGGGCGTGGTTCTATATTTTCCTGATCGATTTCTACCGCGAGGTGCCTCTCTTTACCGAAGATAATGATCCGGATGCACTCATCGCCCAATCGCCGGCCACAGATGTGTTCGCTTTTATCGAAAATGAATTGACCGAAGTATTGCCAGCCTTGAAACAGGCTTCTATCGTGGGCCGGTTTACCCAGGCGCCTACGGCGGCTTTGCTGGCGCGGATTTATTTTCAGTCCGAGGTGTGGATTGGCGTAGATCGCTCGGAGGATTGCCGAAAAATGTGCGAAGATATTATCGCCGGGAAATACGGGGAATATCGCATCAACCAGCAGGATTACAAAGATCCTTTCCGGTCGGGCATCAAAGGGTATCATTCGGCGGAGAACCTTTTCGAGTTTCCGCATAAACGGAATGTGTATCAGTTCGGCGGTTTTCACGATTCGTTCTTGCATTATACGTCGGGCCAGGCGTTGGGTAATCCGGACGGCGGCAATAACGGCATTCATTTGCAGCCTTCCCGCGATTTGGATAACCGCGTCTATGCTTTTCCGAGCGGGCTGGGCACGCCTTACGAGAAGTTCGCCGATGGCGATTACCGGAAGCAGCCTTTTTGCATCACCAGCGCCGATGGAGGATATGAAGGTTTTTTCATGATCGGCACGCAGTATACATTCGATTATGCGAAAGGATACGGGTATACCGGCGAAACGGTGAAAGGCACGGAGGAATATAAAGGGGAAACCTTGTGTTACGTAGATCAGGTGGGGCGTCTTTCGGAGGGCCTCGACGTGGCGAAAGAGAAAGGTTCGCATGTGACGACCGGCGAGGAAAATTCGGGCGTCCGTTTCAATAAGTTTCCTTATTTGCAGGAAGGCGACGGGTTGTATATGTGCCAATCGGCGCCGGAAATCCGGCTGGCCGAGATTTATTATAT
Organism: Tannerellaceae bacterium; assembly: GCA_048403675.1. GTDB lineage: Bacteria > Bacteroidota > Bacteroidia > Bacteroidales > Tannerellaceae > Parabacteroides. The sequence continues at coordinate 4,578 of DBFJSK010000189.1, forward strand.
GCTGGCCGAGATTTATTACCGGAGCGGAAATAAGGGGAAGGCGGCGGAACTTTTGGATTATGTGCGGGTACGCAATTATCCGGCCGATCTCTGGGAACGGTATAGTTATGTACGGCATCCCGAATTGCTTACCGACCAGGAGTTTGTAGATGAATGGGGACGCGAGTTTATCGGCGAACGGCGCCGGCGTATGGATTTGATTCGCTGGGCACGTTTCGGCGATAGCTGGTGGGATAAAGAAGCCGACCCGCAGGATAAAGAATATACTATCTTCCCTATTCCGAAACGACAGTTGGATGCGAACCCGTTACTGAAACAGACTACGCGGGGCTGGTAATCGATCCGGACTTAACCTACGCCGGGAGCGACCGGTTTCTTTAGAATTAATTCCGGCACTTATTGATGAGTAGAAAGAACCGGTTTCCCGGCGTATCTTTTTCGCCGATGATGTATTTACGGATTTTCAGAAACAAAAAGTTCAAAGAAGAAAGCGTCGTCGTACGGTGGAAACGAACATCTCCCCATTTTATGCCTTTTTCCGGTTGGAAAGGGCTAAAATGGGGAGATGTTTTTTTCATTTACGGATAAAAGAAGCGCGGTGTCGTTACTTTTAGGCTTTTCAGTACATTTCGAGTGTATTTTCATCCCTCTGCGGAGGACGACCCGATCAACTATCGCCCATCGCTTGCTGATACTCTTTCCACAAGCTGTCCACATCGCTCTTTTCGCCCAAGGCATACCGGATGCCTCCCTGGAAAGACCAGGGAACTACCTTCAAGGTACTCTGGTTGAATTTGCGCAGAAAGTCTTTGTCTTTCGTATGCGTCAGCCAGGCTAAAAAGAAACCTGTCGTACGGTAGCCGTCGTCGTACCAGCCGCCTTTCGGACGGTCTTCGTCGGTAAAGCATCCGTTCAGGCAACGTACCGCATCCGCTACGCCCTCAATCATCGCCCAGAAAGTTTTGTTCGTACCGTAGGTGCCGATACCTTGAGGCTCCAGTTGGAAGCCGTGCGTGAGTTCGTGATACAATACGCCGCGGGTTTCGTAATCCACCTTTGCCGTATCCGTATGGCCGAAACTCTTTTCAATCCAGTTCGTACTGTATACGATGCTGATGGAAGGCGGCATTCCGTCTTTTGCCGATACGCCTTTGTAATCTTTCAGCGTATAATGGATTTCCCGGATACCCGGAATACTGTCGTCCGGCGAAAAATAAAGGGTTTCCAATACTTTGCGGGCATGTTTTTGGATATAGGCGGCCGGATCGGGAATAAGGGCGGCATATATTTTCGAACCGCGCGTCTCAGGCGATTCATTCCGGAAAATGACCTGGCCTACATCATACGAACGCCACGGGGCGGATGCATCGATTTCGGGAGTGCCGTCGGTCAGCGAGTAAGGACGGTTTTCACCGCTAAACAACCGTTTCTTATTGGGCGAAGCGGTCATTTCGAATTCCAGCACGCCGCCGTTTACAATATCCTGGTGGGTGATATAGCCCTTCGTGTACGGCTTGCCGTTGAGTTTGACCGATTTCACATAGCGATTCTTGTCGCTTACCTTTTCGGCTTTCACTTCGAAGGTGCGGCCGTTTTCCAGGCGCACTTTCATATGGGGCAGATAAGGCGCTCCCAACACATATTGGTCGGTACCCGGACAGACGGGGTAAAAACCCAGGGCCGAGAAAATATACCAGGCCGACATCTGGCCGCAGTCGTCGTTGCCGCATAAGCCGTCGATGTTGTTGCGGTACATCTTGTTCATGATCTCCCGTTGCCAGTATTGGGTTTTCCAGGGTTGAGACGTCCAGGTATACAGGAAGGGAATGTGGTGGCTCGGCTCGTTGCCGTGCACATAGCCGCCCAATAGTCCTTCTTCGGTCACATCTTCCGTATCGGCGAAAAATTCGGCCGGCAGATGCATGGTAAATAAAGAGTCGAGGCGGGAAATAAACCGCTTGTCGCCTCCCATCAGCCGGATCAACCCGTTCACATCCTGGGGTACGTAGAAGGAATAGTTCAGCGCATTTCCTTCGATAAAGCCTTCCCCGTGGGTGCTGAGCAGATTGAAGTTTGCTTTCCGTCGTCCGTCGGCATGCAACGGGTGGGCGTAGCCTGTTTCCGGATTGAATACTTTCGCATAATTCAAGGCCCGTTTCCGATACCGATCGGCCAATTGCATCTTACCGGCCGAGAGGGCGGTTTGATAAATCGTCCAGTCGTCGTAGCCGTATTCCAGGCTTAGGGAGGCGGCGCTGCCGGAGCGTTCCAAGGGTACGAAACCGCGTTGAACCCAATCGGACGTTCCGTCGTAATACGGTACGTTCGAACTGCTTACCATCGCTTTCAGGGCTTCTTCGCGATCGATGGGCAACCCTTTGGCCAGGGCGTCGGCCAGCACCGATACGGCGTGATAACCGATCATGCACCAGTTTTCGTTGGCCATATGGCTCCAGATGGGCAGGGCGTGGTGAACGCTTTGCTCACTGTGTTTGAGCATGGATCGCACCATGTCGGCGTCTTCCTTGGGATGAAGGATCGTAAAGAGCGGATGTAGGGCGCGGTAGGTATCCCATAAGGAGAAAACGGTATAATTCGTAAAGCCGTCGGCCGTATGGATATTATAATCCACGCCGCGGTACTGGCCGTCCACATCGCCGTATACCGAAGGGTTAATCATGGTATGATACAAGGAGGTGTAAAGCATGGCCAGTTGGTCGTCGCTGCCTTGGGCCTCTACAACCGACAGAGCGTCGTCCCAGGTTGCGGCGGCTTGGGCGGCCAGCGTGTCGAACGAGCGGCCCGAAGCCTCGGTGCGGAGATTCTTCAGCGCTCCGTCGGTGCTGACGCCGGAAATGGCGACTTTTACTTCCAAATCGGTAGAGGCGGCGGGATCGAATTCGAAATAAGCCACGATTTTACGACCGCCTATGTCGGGAAAATTTTCCTTCATATTGAACTTGCCGTATCCGCCGCGGTAATCGACTTTCGCTTTTTCCCGGCAACCGTAATGAATCACCGGTTTGGAAAAGGACATCGCGAAATAGGTATAGTTCGTACGCGCCCAACCATTGGTGATGCGGTAACCGGTTACCAGCGTATCGTTTTCCACCCGGATATTCGTCCAGAGCACTTTTCCGTCGTAATTGTAAATGCCGTGGATCATGTCGAGGATTACACGCTGGGCGGCGCCTTCGGGATAGGTGTATTTATGCACGCCGGTACGGGTGGTGGCCGTCAGGCGGGCTTTGATGCCGTAATCGGCCAGCAGGACTTCGTAGTAGCCCGGACGGGATACTTCCGTGTCGTGCGAAAAGCGCGAACGGTAACCGCTGTCGGGGTCGGTGGCCGTACCCGGATTCAAACGGAGCTTGCCGGTAGCGGGCATCACCAGGATGTCTCCC
>DBFJSK010000190.1:0-1608 GCA_048403675.1 Tannerellaceae bacterium
ATATTATCCGTCGGACGCTTATCGGGCATCAAAAAAGCCATATTCTTTTTAAAAAAAGGCTGCCCCCAAAGCATCAGATGCGGAAACACCGTCTGATACGTCGTCGTATACCCGAAATGCTTATCGCAGGCAAAAATATTATGTACGAATGTCGTCCCGCTCCGCCAGTGACCCAGAATAAACACCGGATCCATTTCAAGCGGACGAGCCGCCAATTTGCGATAACGGCTGTCTTCAAAAGGTTTCAACGCACTCAGCAACCGGCACACTCCCTTTGTCAGGTAAAACTTATTCCGGTAATGCTTATCGACTTGCTGTGCGGCCGTCACTTGGCGAAACGTTTTCCAGTCGGCCCCGACCAACGTATTGATCGGTAATTTATCAAATTCCAATAACCCCATCTTTCTGTCTTTTAAGATAGTCTTTTTAAAGATACTATATCCTTTCGATTGAACGACAGGGAGCGCTCCGGCGCCCCCCCTTTATTTCTCTTCTCCCGTGAGGCATTTTACCGGCACCCCTTGGCGTTCCAGTTCCCGGCACACCGTCCGGATCGCCTCGTAATGCGAAGGATCGATGCCTAAGGCCGGCAAATCCAGTACTGCCAGGGCATCCGCCGTCAGCATATCGCGCGCATCCACCCGGTCGATAATCATTCCTACCGCCGACGTATTATTCGTAATCGGATCGATCAGGATAAACGCCCCCGTTTGCTTGTTTTTCCGATAAGCGTCGAAAAACAACGCTTCCCCGGTTGTAAACACCACCCGGGCAATTTCATTCAATTGCATCGGAAGCTCTTCGGCCGCAAGGCGTCCGTTCTCTACCGACAATTGTTCCATCGTATTCACATTCACCTTATAGCGGATACTATCCACGCGGGCCCGCGTGGTATGCGTGGTGTGTTTGAGGTAAAACGATTTATTTCTATCCATCGGTTCCTCGTCCATCCACACCAGCATCGTCTCGAAATTCCGGTCGGCCATCGGGCAGTTGTCCGGATGCACGAGCATCTCGCCCCGCGAAATATCGATTTCGTCCTCCAGTGTCAGGGTTACACACATAGGCGGGTAAGCCGTTTCCAACTCCCCTTCATAGGTGACGATGCTTTTCACTTTCGACGTTTTCCCCGACGGAAGCGCCATCACCGTGTCGCCCTTGCGCACCACGCCGCTGGCCACCTTTCCCGAAAAACCGCGAAAATCGAGGTTCGGCCGAAGCACATATTGCACCGGGAAACGGAAATCTTCGTAATTACGATCCAGATCGATCGGCACATTTTCCAGGAAATCCAGCAAGCTCGGCCCTTCGTACCAGGGAGTACGGTCGCTTTTTTCCACCACATTATCCCCATCCAGGGCCGACAGCGGAATACAGGTAATATCCGGAATTTCCAGCGAAGCCACAAAATCCTTGTAATCGGCCACGATACGGTCGAACACCTCGCGGTCGAAATCCACCAAGTCCATCTTATTCACCGCCAGCACCACATGCTTGATTCCCAGCAAAGACACCAAATAGGTATGCCGGCGCGTCTGCGTAATCACTCCCGTACGGGCGTCAACCAGAATAATAGCCAGGTTGGCTGTCGATCCGCCCGTAATCATA